>NZ_JBHHMJ010000160.1:0-2269 GCF_042136455.1 Stenotrophomonas sp. 3diitr2024 | reverse complement strand
CGTTGCCATGGATGGCGGACTTGCGGGCTTGGATCTTCTTCGGCATCGGCACGGGCTGTTTGCAGCGGATGGAACAGGGATTCTCGCCCATTCCGGGTGATTGCGAAAATCACCCGGTTGGCGCAGCATGGCGCCCCCGGCAGCGCCCGCTGGCAAAGCCTCCCGGCCCGGCCCCAGCGCCGGCTGAATGCCCGGGTTGGATGGTGGCGAATAAAAGCGTACAATTTCAGTCCGCTTTAAGAACCACTCGCATCCCCATGTTGCGCGTCACCAAGCTCACCGATTACGCCACCGTCGTGCTGACCGTGCTCGCCGCCCGTCCGGGCGAGGTGCTCAGTGCCACCGAACTGGCCGAATTCACCGGCCTGGAGCCGCCCACCGTCAGCAAGGTACTCAAGCCGCTGGCCCAGGCCGGCCTGGTCGAAGGCCTGCGCGGCGTCCGTGGCGGCTACCGGCTGACCCGCCCGGCCATCGAGATCTCGCTGTTCGAAGTGGTCGAAGCGATGGAAGGGCCGCTTGCCCTGACCGAATGCAGCCACGACCACCACCAGTGCGGCATGGCACCCAAGTGCGGCGCGCGCAGCAGCTGGCGGTTGATCAACGACGTGGTCTCCGAGGCCCTGCGCGACGTCAGTCTTGCGCAGATCCTGCCCCCCCTTCCCCTTGCCGATGACGAACAGCGCCGCACCATCGCTGTCGACGTCGTCTCCTGATCCACAGGCAGCCCCCCCATGGCCACCGAAACCATCGAAAACGTCGCCCACGACGACACCCCCAACCGCGAGATCCACGAGCAGCTCGGCCGCAAGTATTCGGCCGGCTTCATCACCGAGATCGAGTCGGACTCCCTGCCGCCGGGCCTGGACGAGGACACCATCCGTGCCCTGTCGGCCAAGAAGGACGAGCCGGAGTGGATGACGCAGTGGCGCCTGGACGCCTATCGCCACTTCCTGACCCTGCCGATGCCGGACTGGGCCAAGCTGGAGATCGCCCCGATCGACCTGCAGGCGCTCAGCTACTACTCCGCGCCGAAGGGCCCGAAGTACGCCTCGCTGGACGACGTGCCGAAGGAACTGCTCGACACCTACGACAAGCTGGGCGTGCCCCTGCACGAGCGCGCCAAGCTGGCCGGCGTGGCGGTGGATGCGGTGTTCGACTCGGTCTCCGTCGGTACCACCTTCCGCAAGGAACTGGCCGAGAAGGGCATCATCTTCTGCTCGATGTCCGAGGCCATCAAGGAACACCCGGAGCTGGTGCGCCAGTACCTGGGCACCGTGGTGCCGGTGGGTGACAACTACTTCGCCGCACTCAACTCGGCGGTGTTCTCCGATGGCAGCTTCGTGTTCATTCCCAAAGGCGTGCGCTGCCCGATGGAACTGAGCACCTACTTCCGCATCAACGCCGGCCACACCGGCCAGTTCGAGCGCACCCTGATCGTGTGCGAGGACAAGGCCTACGTCTCCTACCTGGAAGGCTGCACCGCGCCGATGCGCGATGAGAACCAGCTGCACGCTGCGGTGGTCGAACTGGTGGCACTGGAAGATGCGGAGATCAAGTACTCCACGGTGCAGAACTGGTACCCGGGCGACGAGAACGGTGTCGGCGGCATCTACAACTTCGTCACCAAGCGTGCCGAATGCCGTGGTGCGCGCAGCAAGGTCACCTGGACCCAGGTCGAGACCGGCTCGGCAATCACCTGGAAGTACCCCTCGTGCGTGCTGCTGGGCGACGATTCGGTCGGTGAGTTTCACTCGGTCGCGCTGACCCATCACCGCCAGCAGGCCGACACCGGCACCAAGATGATCCACGTCGGCAAGCGCACCAAGAGCAAGATCGTCAGCAAGGGCATCAGCGCCGGCCGCGGCCAGAACACCTATCGCGGCCTGGTGCGTGTGGACCGCAACGCCGACGGCGCGCGCAACTACACCCAGTGCGATTCGCTGCTGATCGGCAAGCAGTGCGGCGCCCACACCTTCCCCTACATCGAGGTGAAGAACCCGGGCGCCACCGTCGAGCACGAGGCCACCACCTCGAAGATTTCCGACGACCAGCTGTTCTACTGCCGCGCCCGTGGCATCAGCCAGGAAGACGCGGTGTCGATGATCGTCGACGGCTTCTGCAAGCAGGTGTTCCGCGAACTGCCGATGGAGTTCGCAGTGGAAGCCAAGAAGCTGCTGGAAGGCACCATCCTGAAGGCGTCGATGGTCATCTCCGGCAAGGGCTGCGATGAGCAGGCCGACGTCGAGGAAGTGGCCGAGTCGACCGTGAT
>NZ_JBHHMJ010000153.1:0-20219 GCF_042136455.1 Stenotrophomonas sp. 3diitr2024 | reverse complement strand
CTGGCCGACATGTACGCCGACCTGGGGCAGCGCATCGCCCTGGTTGAAGAAGACCGCGCGCTGGATCGCGAACTGCGGGAACTGCTGGTGGAGATCCGCGCGCAACGTTGGGAGCTGTATGCCGGTGAATGAGGCCATCGAACGGGTCGGCGAGATTGCGCTGACCCCCGCCTTCCATGACTGCGATCCGATGAACGTGGTCTGGCATGGCAACTACTTCAAGTACTTCGAGATCGCGCGCTGCGCGCTGCTCGGGCGCTATGACTACGACTACCCGCAGATGCTCGAATCGGGCTACCTGTGGCCGGTGGTCGATGCCCGGGTGAAGTACGTGCGCCCGCTGCTGTTCAACCAGGCCTTGCGCGTGATTGCGCGCATCGTGGAATGGGAGAACCGGCTGAAGATCGAGTACGAGATCCTTGATGCGGAAAGCGGCCAGGTACTGACCCGCGCGATGACCATCCAGGTCGCGGTGGACGCGGCCAGCAGGGAAATGCTGTACCAGTGCCCGCCGGTACTGTGGGAACGCCTGGGAGTGCCTGCGCCGTGAACATGCTTGTCCGTCTTTCCAGCGTGCTGCTGTGCGCGCTGATGTTCATTGCCGCACCGCAGGTGCAGGCCGCCGACCCCGCCATCGATGCGATCACCCAGGCGGTGGCGCGGCCGGACGTGCTGCGCGGCCAGTTCAGCCAGGAAAAGCAGGTCAGCGGCTTCAAGAACCCGCTGCGCTCGCAGGGCCAGTTCGTGGTCGCGCGCCAGCACGGCGTGATCTGGACCACGCTCAAGCCGTTCCCCTCCGAAGTGGTGGTCACCGCCGACCGTATCCTCAGCCGCCAGCGCGATGGCAGCACCCGTGTCGAGCTCGATGCACGGCAGCAGCCGGCGATGCGTTCGGTGAACGCGATCATGTTCGCGCTGATGAGTGGCGACGTGCAGGCGCTGTCCGGCCAGTTCAACGTGGCGGCCAGCCGTGAAGGGCAGGGCTGGCGGCTGCGGCTGACGCCGAAGTCGGCGATGCTGGCCAAGGCGTTCCAGTCGCTGACCCTGCAAGGTGACCGCTACGTGCGCCAGGTCGAGATCGTCGAGGCCAACAAGGACCGCACGCACATCCAGTTCAGTGCACTGAGCGAAGCGCCGGCCACGCTCACCGCCGACGAGGCACGCCGCTTTGAGTGAGGGGGCAGCATCGAACGGGCCGGACCGGTTGCGGCGCTGGTGGCACTGGCTGGGCATCGCCTGGCTGGTGCTCCTGCTGGTATTGGGTGCGCAGCAATGGCGCCTGTGGAGCCAGCAGTCGCGGATCGACACCGACATCCTCGCCCTGCTGCCGCAGGACGCGCATGACCGCCTGTTGAGTGACGTCACCCGGCGCATCGCCGACGGCAGCTCGCGCCAGGTGGTGGTGCTGCTGGGCAGCAAGGATGGCGCCGCCGCCAAGCGCGCACAGGCGGCGTTCGCTGCGGCGATGGCGGCGGATGCCGACAGCGCGTTGCTGGTGCCCAGTGGTTCGATCGAAGGCTGGTTCGACGAGGCGCGCGCGTTCTACGCGCCGTACCGCGACCGCCTGCTGACCCCGGCCCAGCGCGAGCAGCTGCAGGGCAGCGAGCCGGGCGCGTTGGCCGAGCAGGCGTTGGCTGCGCTGTACGGTCCGATGGGCGCACCGCGCCTGACCGATTGGCGGCAAGACCCGCTCTCGCTGTGGCCGCAATGGTGGCAGCAGCAGGCGCAGGGGTCGGGGTTGCGGCTGGGCGATGATGGCCTGCTCGAAGCCGAGGGCAAGCATTGGGCCGCGCTGCAGTTCGATACGCCGGGTTCGGCGTTCCAGCTTGACGGCGAGCGCCATCTCGATGGCCTGCTGGAACGTGCCGGGCAGGCCGCCAGGGCGGCGGCGCCCGAGCTGGAAATCCTGCATGCCGGCGTACCGCTGCATGCCGAAGCGGCCGCAGTGCAGGCCAACCAGGAGATCAACACGATCGGCTGGGGCTCGCTGGCCGCGGTGCTGCTGCTGGTGTGGCTGGCGTTCCGTTCGCTGCGGCCGATCCTGCTGGTCGCCGCCTCACTGCTGATCGGCTGCGGCGTGGCGCTGGCGGTGACCGTACTGGTGTTCGGCAAGGTGCACGTGCTCACCCTGGTGTTCGGCGCGTCGCTGGTGGGCGTGGCCGAGGACTACGGCATCCATTGGTTCGCTTCGCGCCAGGCCGAACCGGCCGATCGTCGCTGGAAGCTGCTGCGGCACCTGCTGCCCGGCCTGTGGCTGGCCCTGCTGACCAGCGCGCTGGCCTACCTGGCACTGGGCCTGGCCCCGTTCCCGGGCCTGCGCCAGATGGCATTGTTCTCGGTGGTCGGCCTGGCCGCCGCCTTCCTTACGGTGATTTTCTGGTTCCCGTGGCTGGATGGCGGTGAGATCCGCCAGACCCGTTTCTCGCAGTGGCTGGGCAACACGCTGGAGCGCTTCCCGCGGTTGCATGGCCGCCGGCCGGTGACGGTGTTCGTGGTGATCACGCTGGCGCTGTCTGCCATCGGCATTGCCCGCCTGAACAGCAACGACGACCTGCGCAGCCTGCAGTCCTCGCCGCCGGCGTTGATGGCCCAGCAGATCCGCCTGAGCCAGCTGCTGGGCATGCCCAGCCCGGCGCAGTTCTACCTGGTGCAGGGCAGTGACGCCGCACAGCTGCTGCAGCGCGAAGAAGCGCTGACCGAACGCCTGCGTGTACTGGCCAACGACAAGCGCATTGGTGGCTACCGTGCGATCAGCGACTGGCTGCCGTCGCCAGCGCGCCAGCAGGCCGATGCGGCGCTGACCGCCAAGGTGGAACCGGGCGTGCTGGACGCGGTGTCCGAGGCGGTCGGCGAACCGCTGCCGCGCCCGGATTTCGCCGCTACGCCGCTGACCGCGGAGGCGTTCCTGGCCTCGCCGGCCTCGCAGCCGTTCCGCCACCTGTGGGTGGGCGAGGTCGGCGGGCAGATGATCAGCGTGGTGATGGTCGATGACCTGTCGCGCGCTGATGCGCTGGCCACCCTGCGCGGGGCGGCCGAAGGCCTGCCGGGTGTGCGCTGGGTGGACCGCACCGCCGACTTCTCGCAGCTGCTGGGCCACTACCGCAAGCTGATGGGCGGGCTGCTGCTGGTCGGCATCGTGCTGGTGTTCGGCGCGCTGTGGCTGCGCTATCGCCGCCAGGCCTGGCGCGTGTTCGCGCCGACCCTGATTGCCGGTGCGCTGACCCTGGGCCTGCTGGGCCTGTTCGGCCAGCCACTGCAGCTGTTCAACGTGCTGGCACTGATGCTGTTGCTGGGCATGGGCATCGACTACGGCATTTTCCTGATCGAGCACCGCGGCGACGCCAGTGCCTGGCTGGCCGTGTGCGTGGGCGCGGCCAGCACCTGGCTGTCGTTCGGCCTGCTGGGCCTGTCGCAGACCCCAGCGTTGCGCGCGTTCGGCCTGACCCTGCTGTTCGGCATCGGCCTGGTCTGGCTGATCTCGCCGCTGTTCCGTCCGCCGCCGCACGATCTGCCGCCGGCCTGAACCTGTTTCCGACTTCCTTCTTTCCACTTGATCGAGCAACAAGGACGCACCGATGAACACTGCTGTGGATGCTGTCGAACGTACTGAAATCCTGATCATCGGCGCGGGCCCGGCCGGTTCGGTGGCTGCGGCGATGCTGCGCCAGCAGGGCCGCCAGGTGCTGATGCTGGAACGCCAGCAGTTCCCACGCTTCTCCATCGGCGAAAGCCTGCTGCCGCAGAGCATGGAGTACATCGAGGCGGCCGGCCTGCTGCAGGATGTGGTCGAGGCGGGCTTCCAGTACAAGAACGGTGCCGCCTTCGTGCACGGCGAAGCGCGCACTGCATTCGACTTCAGGAAGAAGTTCTCGCCGGGTTGGGGCACCACCTACCAGGTGCAGCGCGCCGACTTCGACAACGTGCTGGCACGCGGTGCCGAGCGCATGGGCACCACGCTGCGCTTCGGCGACGAAGTGCTTGCGGTCGAGCCGGGCGAGCAACCGGCGGTGACGGTGCGCCGCCCGGACGGCAGTGAATACCGCATCGAGGCCGATTTCATCCTCGATGCCTCCGGTTTCGCGCGGCTGCTGCCGCGGTTGCTGCAGCTGGAGTCGCCGTCCAACTTCCCGGTGCGCGGCGCGATCTTCTGCCACGTGCGCGACAACATTCCGGCCGAAGCGGACTTCGACCGCAACAAGATCCTGATCACCACCCACCCCGAGCACATCGACGTCTGGTACTGGACGATTCCGTTCTCCAACGGCTGCTGTTCGCTGGGCGTGGTCGCCGAGCCGTCGTTCTTCGAGCGCTACGAGGGTGACGACCTGCAGAAGCTGCAGGCCATCGTCGGCGAGGACCCCAACCTGACCGGGCTGCTGGCCAACGCCGAATGGGCGGTGCTGCCGGTGCGCCGCATCACCGGCTATTCGGCCAACGTCAGTTCGCTGTGGGGGCCCGGCTACGCGTTGCTGGGCAACGCCGGCGAGTTCCTCGATCCGGTGTTCTCCTCCGGCGTGACCATTGCCTTCAAGTCCGCGCAGCTGGCCAGTGAATGCCTCAAGCGCCGCTATGCCGGCCAGGCCGTGGACTGGGAGGCCGAGTTCTCGATCCCGCTGCGTGCCGGCGTGAAGACCTTCCGGCGCTTCGTCGAAAGCTGGTACGAGGGCGGTTTCCAGAAGATCATCTACCACCCGCAACAGCAGCCCGAAGTGCGCGACATGATCAGCTCCATCCTGGCCGGCTACGCCTGGGACACCAACAACCCTTACGTGGCCGACGACAGCGGCCGCCGCATGCGCGTGCTGGAGCAGCTGTGCGGCGCGTGATTGCCCGTACTGCGGTGCTGCTGCTGTGCCTGCTGCTGGCCGCCTGTGCCGGCCGCATGCCGAAACCGCAGGTGGAACTGCCGCCGCTGCGCCTGGCGCCGGCCAGCCTGCCGGCGCCGCTGGCGCTGCAGCAGCAGCTGCATTTCCGCTTCGGCACGCATGAGCGCGATCTCGACGCGCTGCTGGAAGCCGACGCCCAGCAGGTGCAGCTGGCCGTGCAGGCGATGGGCCAGACCGGCGTGCGCCTGCAATGGGACGGCCAGCAGCTGACCCAGCAGCGCGCGCCATGGCTGCCACCGCAGGTGCGCGCCGAGCGCGTGCTGGATGACCTGCAGTTCGCGCTGTGGCCGACTGCGGCCATTGCCGCCGTGCTGCCGGCGGGCTGGCAGGTCAGTGATGATGGCCATCAGCGCAGCCTGTCGCGTGAGGGCACCGTGTGGCTGCACCTGCAGCGGCTAGACGATGGCAGCGTGCAGCTGGACAACCGCGCCGAAGGCTATGCGCTGCGCATCGAATCGATCGACATGGCCGGGCCGGACCGATGAGCGCACCGATCTACCTGAACGACCTGGGTGTGGTCTGTGCACTCGGCGCTGGCCGCGCCGCCGTGACGTCGGCACTGTTCGCCGACGCGCCGGGCGGGCTCAGCGACAACGACAGCCTGTTGCCGGGGCGCACCCTGGCGCTGGGGGAAGTACACACGCCGCTGCCGGCGCTGGATGACCTGCCGGTGGCCCTGCGCGGGCGCAACAATGCCCTGCTGGACGTGGCATTGGCTCAGATCGCGCCGGCAGTGGCTGCGGCGATCGCCCGCCACGGTGCCGAGCGCGTAGCGGTGGTGCTGGGCACCAGCACCTCGGGCATTGGTGAATCCGAGCAGGCATTGCGCAGCCACGCCGAACAGGGCCAGTGGCCGCAGGGCTTTGATTACGCCCAGCAGGAAATGGGCACCGCCGCGCAGTTCGTGCGCCAGCGCAGTGGCGCACAGGGGCCGGCATGGACCCTGTCCACTGCCTGCTCGTCCAGTGCCAAGGCGCTGATGTCGGCCGCACGCATGCTGCGCGCCGGCATCGTCGATGCGGTGATCGCCGGTGGCGCCGATTCGCTGTGTCGCTTCACCGTGGCCGGCTTCAGCGCGCTGGAATCGGTCTCGGACCAACGTTGCAATCCGTTCTCGCAGCATCGTACTGGTATCAACATCGGCGAAGGCGCCGCGCTGTTCCTGCTCACCCGCGAACCCGGCCCGGTATGCCTGGCGGGGTGGGGCGAGTCGGCCGACGCCCACCACATGTCCGCCCCGGACCCGCAGGGCCTGGGCGCCATCGACGCCCTGCAGCAGGCGCTGCAGCGTGCTGGCTGGGCCGCCGGCGAAGTGGACTATGTGAACCTGCATGGGACCGCGACCGGCCACAACGATGCGATGGAAAGCCTGGCCGTGTCGCAGGTGCTGGGCTGCCACGTGCCGGCCAGTTCGACCAAGCCGTTGACCGGCCACACGCTGGGTGCCTCGGGTGCCATCGAGGCGGCGCTGTGCTGGATCGTGCTGGCCGAGAACCCGCAGCAGCTGCTGCCGCCGCACTGGTGGGACGGCGTGGCCGACCCGGCACTGCCGGTGCTGCCGCTGGTCGCACCGGGCACGCGCCTTGCGCAGCCGCCGCGGCGGGTGCTGAGCAATTCGTTCGCCTTCGGCGGCAGCAATGCCGTGCTGGCACTGGAGCGTCGATGAACACGTTGTACGCGATCGAAGACGTGGTGCCGCACCGCCAGGACATGTGCCTGCTGGAGCGCATCACGCAATGGGATCAGGACGCCATCGAGGCCGAACTGGTGGTGCCCGAGGCCGGCCTGTTCGTCGAGGATGACCAGGTGCCGGCATGGGTCGGCATCGAGTACATGGCGCAGGCCATCGCGGCCTGGGCCGGTTGCCGCGCGCGTGCGGCCGGCAGGCCACCGCAGCTGGGCTTCCTGCTCGGCAGCCGCCGCTACAGCAGCGCGCGCAGCAGCTTCCCCAGCGGTTCGCGGCTGCGCGTACAGGCGCGCTGCGAGCTGTTGGGTGACAATGGATTGGGGATGTTCGCCTGCCGCATCCTGGCAGGCGAGGAAGAATGGGCGACAGCCAACGTGTCGGTGTTCGAACCGGCCGACGCGATGGCCTATCTGGAGAGTGGACAGGCATGACAGGGAATCGAAGCGTGCTGGTGACCGGCGCCAGCCGGGGCATCGGCCGGGCCATCGCGCTGCGCATCGCGCGCGATGGCTTCGACGTGGTGGTGCATTGCCGCAGCCGCGTGGATGAAGCACAGGCGGTGGTCACCGAGATCCAGGCACTGGGCCAGCAGGCCCGCGTGCTGGTGTTCGACGTGGCCGACCGCGCGTCTGCGCGGGCCGCTCTGGAGGCCGATGTCGAAGCGCACGGCGCGTACTACGGCGTGGTCTGCAATGCCGGCATCGCCCGCGATGGCGCCTTCCCGGCGCTGTCAGCGGACGATTGGGACCAGGTCATCCACACCAACCTGGATGGCTTCTACAACGTGCTGCATCCGCTGATCATGCCGATGGTGCGGCGGCGCAAGCCGGGCCGCATCGTCACCCTGTCGTCGGTCTCCGGACTGGCCGGCAACCGCGGGCAGGTCAACTACAGTGCCGCCAAGGCCGGCATCATCGGCGCCACCAAGGCCCTGGCGCTGGAACTGGCCAGCCGCCAGATCACCGTCAACTGCGTGGCCCCGGGCCTGATCGAGACCGAAATGCTCAACGACGAAGTGGTTGAACACGCGCTCAAGCTGATTCCCGCCGGCCGCGTTGGCCGCCCGGACGAAGTGGCGGCTACCGTGGCGTTCCTGCTGTCCGAACCGGCCGGCTACATCACCCGCCAGGTGATCTCGGTGAACGGAGGCATGCTCTGATGGCCGCCGATCGTCGCGTGGTGGTTACCGGCGCCGCTGCCATCAGTCCACTCGGCCACGACTGGCCGACCATCGAAGCGCACCTGCGCAGCTGCCGCAACGCGGTGCGTGCGATGCCCGAGTGGGATGTCTATGCCGGGCTGAACACCAAGCTGGCCGCGCCGGCGCAGGACTTCGAGCTGCCGCCGAACTACAACCGCAAGACCACCCGCTCGATGGGCAAGGTCGCGATCATGTCGGTGCGCGCCACCGAGGTGGCGCTGCGCGAGGCCGGCCTGAATGAGCATCCGGTGCTGCGCAGTGGCCGTACCGGCGTGGCCTATGGCTCCTCGTCCGGCAGCCACGAGGCCACCGGCGAATTCGGGCGCATGCTCAACGAATTCACCACCGATGGCATCAGCGCCACGACCTATCTGAAGATGATGAGCCACACCGCGCCGGTCAACATCGGCGTGTTCTTCGGCCTGTCCGGGCGCGTGTACACCACCTCCAGCGCCTGCACGTCAGGCAGCCAGGGTGTGGGCGCGGCCTATGAAGCCATCCGCAGCGGCAAGCAGACGGTGATGGTGGCCGGCGGTGCCGAGCAACTCGATGCCACCGCTGCAGCGGTGTTCGACACGCTGTTCGCCACCAGCGTGCGCAACGACGCGCCGCAGACCACGCCTCGCCCGTTCGATGCCGGCCGCGATGGCCTGGTGCTGGGCGAGGGCGCCTGCACGCTGATCCTGGAAGACCTGGAACACGCGCAGGCGCGCGGCGCCACCATCCTTGCCGAGGTGGTCGGCTACGGCACCAACAGCGATGGCCAGCACGTCACCCAGCCCAGCGCCGACACCATGGCCCAGGCCATGCGCCTGGCATTGGAGGACGCCGGCCTGGACGCGGCGCAGATCGACTACGTCAACGCCCATGGCACCGCCACCGACCACGGCGACATCGCCGAGACCCAGGCCACCGCACAGGTGTTCGGCAGCCGCGTGCCGATCAGCTCGCTGAAGAGCTACGTCGGCCACATGCTGGGTGCCTGTGGCGCGTTCGAGGCCTGGGTGAGCATCCAGATGATGCGTGCCGGCTGGTTCGCGCCCACCCTGAACCTGGCCGCGGTCGACCCGCGCTGTGGCCAGCTCGACTTCATCACCGGGCAGGGCCGCGAACTGCAGGCCGAGTACGTGATGAGCAACAACTTCGCCTTCGGCGGCATCAACACCTCGCTGGTGTTCCGCCGCTGGAGCGAGTGATCCACTGCGCCAACACACCGTTCCCGTTACCCCCGCACCCTCGACAAGGAGATGTTCCGATGCGCCGCACTCTCATGATCGCCACGGCTACCGCGCTGCTGGCCCTGACTTCCACCGCTTCCGCCCGCGACACGCGTGTCGAACAGTCCCTGCAGGAACTGGTCAATTCGCAGGCCGCCAAGGACGCCGGCATCGACGGCAGCGTGCGTTTCTATCTGGCCGGCCAGCCGGTCAGCGTGCAGCAGCGCCTGGGCGAAGACGTGACCAACAAGAAGACCAACGCCGCCAACAAGAGCGATGCCGAGGCCTGCCGCTGGGTTGCGCTGTCGGCACTGCGCGCGCTGCAGGACGGTGCCAAGTCGCGCGGCGCCAACGCCGTGGTCGACATCGTCAGCTATTACAAGAAGAACGAGTTCAAGAGCAGCACCAACTACGAGTGCTACGCCGGTGCCATCCTCGCGGGTGTCGCGCTGAAGGGCACTTACGCCAAGGTCAAGTAAGCGCCCGTGTGGCGGCGGCGCAGCCTGAACGTCGCCGCCACATTGCTGAACCCCGCAGGCGAAACACCGCCGATCGCGCCGCCATCGTCGGCTGACGGCTTTCCCCGGTGTCGGCTTTCCGACACAATCATGGCTCTTCCCGGGTTATCGTCCCGCGGACATGTACGCCTACGTCTATAAAAGCCAACTCAAGCCGGACACCTACGTCTACGTTCCCCGACGCGATGATTTCAGCGCGCTGCCCGCGCCGCTGCTCACCTCGCTGGGGACGCTCGCCTTCGTCCTGGAGGTGGTCCTGGATGCCCAGCGCCGCCTGGCGCAGGCTGACCCGGAAAAGGTCCGCAGCGAAATGAGCGAGCGCGGGTTCTACCTGCAGGTGCCGCCGTCGGTGGCCAGCCTGATGCCGCGCCACTATGACTGACGCCTCCCGTCCGCGCATTCTGTCAATTGCCTTCGCCGCGGGCGCGGTGCTGGCGCTGGGCGCCGCCGTGGGCGGCGTTCCGGGTGCGGTCCTTGCCGCACTGGCGCAGCCCGCGTTCGCGTTGGCGATATCGTGGTGGCGCCGCAGCCGCGCGCTGCTGCCGCTGAAGGTGGTCGCACGCCAGGACCTGCCGGCGCTGCTGGCATTGTGGGCAGCCGCCCCGCTGTTGCTGGCGCTGCTGCTGGCCTGGCCGCTCGCAGCGCTGCGTGACAGCGGCAGCCTGGCGGCAGTGCTTGGCCTGAGCGTACTGGTCAGTGCCGGCCTGCTGGCGGCCTGGCGCACCTGGCCATTGTGGAACGATGTCGAACGCCTGGATGGCAGCCTGGCCCAGCACTGGCAGGCGCTGGCGGGGCGCGACCTGACTGCTTGGCGTGGCCTCGGCGTGGCCGCGCTGGTCATTGCGCTGGCCGCGCTGGTGGTGCTGCCGGCCTGGCCGGGCCTGTTGCCGGAAAGCGCGCGCTGGCCCGCCGCGCTGGCGGTCGTACTGCTGTCGCCGGTGCTGCACCTGCTGCTGCAGCGGGTCGCGCCTGCGCCGCTGGTGTCGTTGCGCTCCAGCCCGTTGGTGGCGTCCAGCGCTGAACCCGAACCGATGTTCGCAGCGGCGGCCGACGCCCTGCCGCTGGAGGCGATGGCGCCGCAGGAACTGACACCGGCGCTGTATGAAGCCGCCCGCCAGGGCCGCATCGACCGGGGCCTGCAGCTGCTGCAGGCCGGTGCCGATCCGTATGCGCTGCCGGACCCGAACTGGCGTGACCAGCGCAGCCTGGCGGTGCTGGCCGCGGTGCTGCCGGACCTGCGCCTGCTGCGCGAACTGATTGCCCGCGGCGTCGATGTGAATGCGCCGCACCGGGGCATGACCCCGCTGCTGGCGGCGACCCGCGACAGCTGGCATGGCCGCCCCGAAGCGGTGATGACCCTGCTCGCCAACGGCGCCGACTCGCGTGCCACCGACAGTGATGGCAACACCCCGTTGCACCATGCCGCACGCAGTTCCGACCCGGGGGTGGCCGCGCTGCTGCGCGATGCCGCTGCCGAAGTCGATGCGCTGAACCGTGATGGCTGGTCGCCGCTGGCGGTGGCCTGCCAGGTGGGCAACTGGCGTCTGGCCCGCTTCCTGCTCGAACGCGGTGCACGCTGCGAACCGGCCGATGGCACCCCGGTGCTGCTGGCCGCCGCCGCCACCGAGGATGACGATCCGGCGGGCGTGCAGCTGCTGCTCAAGCACAAGGCACGGGCCGACGCCCGCGATCGCCAGCGCCGCAGTGCGTTGCATGAGGCGGCCCTGGCCGGCCATGTCGAGATCATCGGCGTGCTGCTCGGCGCGGGCGCCAATCTGGAGGCGCGCGATGCACTGGGGCGTACGCCGTGGCTGGAAGCGGCCCGTGCCGGTCGCGCCGCCGTGATCGAGCACCTGCTGCCGCACAAGCCGGACCTGGTCGCGGTGGACGGCGAAGGCCGCAATGCGGTGCAGCTGGCGGCGATGGCCGAGGATGTCTCGCCGCTGCTGATCAAGCGCCTGGTCGAACTGGGCATCGCGGCCGATGCCACCGATCCGGTCGGCCGCCGTGCGGTGGACTACGCCGCCGAGGCCGGCCGCTGGGCGATCGTAGCCCTGCTGGACCCGTCCTATCCGTTGCCGGCCGCGGTCAGTGATGGCCTGGCCGATCGTGGCGAAGCAGCCAGTGCCAGCGGCCTGCTGCCGGACCGTCCGCCGCTGACCCTGCTGCGCGAGGCCCTGGGCTTCGGCAACACCGACGGCATGGCGGCGCTGGCCAGGCTGTGCCAACCGGAGGAACTGGGCGGGCTGCTGCTCGATCCGGAGTTGGCGCTGGAACCGCGTGCGGTGGACTGGCTGCTGGGCCACGGCGCCGATCCCTATGTGCGTGATGCCTGCTCCGACACGCCGATGTTCGCGCTGTTGTCGCGCGGCATCGATGCGGTGCCGGCGTTGCAGGTGATGCTGCAGCGTGGCCTGTCGCCGGCCGGCCGCGGTGGCCTGGCGCGCTTCCTTGCTGCCTGCGCACAGCACGACCAGGCCGCGCGTGGCCTGGAACAGCTGGCACTGGAACTGCTTGAGCGTGGCGCCGATCCGTTCGCCGCCTCGCCGGCGGGCGATCCGCCGCTGTCGCTGGCGGTGCGCCTGGGGTGGCTGCGGCTGCAGCAGGCCCTGCTCAAGGCCGGCGTTGATCGCGAAGCACGCGACAGCCACGGCATGACCGCACTGCACCTGGCCACCGCATTGGCCCGCGAAGGCGCGCTTAAGCTGCTGGTGCAGCATGGTGCCTCGCCGGAAGCACGTGCCGCCGACGGCCAGACACCGCTGGGCGTGGCGCTGTCGATCGGTCGCCGCGATCTGGCCGACTGGCTCGATTGGCGGGTGTGGCCGTTGCCGCGCCGCACCCTGCGCGAGGCCGATCTGCCGGCCGCCGCAATGGCCGGTGACGTCGATGCCGTGCGCCGCCTGATCGATCTGGGCTTCGCCGTCGACGCCGTCGACGCACAGGGCTGCACCGCGCTGCTGCGTGCTGCCGGTGGCGGCCACCTGGCGGTAACCGACCTGCTGCTGGCGCGCGGCGCCGATCCGCAGCACGCGGCGGCCAGTGGCGCGACGCCGCTGTCGGCGGCGGTCAGCATGCGCCAGGTGGACATCGTTTCGGCCCTGCTCGACGCTGGCGCCAAGCTGGAACACCGCCTGCCGGGTGGCGTGACGGTGCTGATGCTGGCCTCCGCGCTGGGCCTTCCGGACATCGTCGCGCGCCTGCTCACGGCGGGTGCCGACGTGCATGCCGGTGACGCGCAGCAGCTGGGTCCGCTGCACTGTGCCGCGCTGTACGGTTTCAGTGCCCGCGACCGCTCGCGCCTGCTGGCGCTGCTCGACACCCTGCTGCTGGCCGGTGCCGAACCGGACCAGGCCGCCGCTGGTTCTGTCACGCCGCTGCTGCTGCTGCTGGGCGCGCGCGCCGAGCCGGGTACCGCCTGCGACGAGCAGGTGGTGATGGCCGCAGTGGAGCGCCTGCTGGACGAGGACGTAAGCCTGGATGTACGCGACCCGCGTGGCTTCGGCCCGCTGCATCTGGCCGCGCTGCATGGCCTGCCGCTGCTGGTGCAGCGCCTGCTGCGCGCCGGCGCCGATCCTGAAGCGCGCGACAGCCTCAACCGCAGCCCGCGCGAGATCGCGGTGATGCGTGGCTTCATCGACGTGGCCGGCGAGTTCGAGCCGCGCGTGCCGGGCGTTTCCTCGATGGCGCGGTTCCTGCGCGACAACGGCTGAAAGGCCGGGGTCGGATCCCTTTCCGAAGGAAAGGGCTCTGACCCCAACACCGCGCTGCCAGAATCCGCAGTGGGTAGTGCCATCGATCAGCTGGATGCCGACCGTTGGCCGGCACACCCTACTCGCCGTCCCTTTCCGCGTCGGCCTCGAACAGGTGCATCAGGTCGTTGCGCGCATCACGCGAGGTCTGGATCACCGCGGCCTCGTCGTCGTACACCAGGTACTGGTCACGCAGCAGCTGCTCATCATGCTCACGGAAGCGCTGCACATGGCGTTCGGCCACGTCCGGCGCCACGCCCAATGCGGTCAGCACGCGGCCGCTCATCTCCAGGCTGGTGCCAAACACCTCGCGGAACGGCTCGGCCGACATGTCCATCAGGCGCCACGCATGCTGGCGATTGCGCGCGCGCGCCAGCACTTTCGCGTCCGGGTACAGCCGGCGCACCATGCGCACGGCGCGCAGGTTGGTCTCCGGGTCGTCCACGGTGATCACGAACACATCGATGTGCTCGCCGCCGGCGGCGCGCAGCATCTCCGGCCGGGTCGGATCGCCGTAGTAGAGCTGGTTGCCGAAGCGGCGCAGGTCGGCCACGGTGTCCGGGTTCGCCTCCAGCGCAACGAACGGCACCTTCTGCGCGGTCAGCAGGCGCGCGATCACCTGGCCGAAACGCCCCATGCCGGCGATCAGCACCTTGGGCCGGTTGTCCGGTGCCACCTTGTCGGCCTCGGCCGCCTCGCGCGGTGTGGTCTTCTCCTGGCCGAGCAGCTTGAGCAGCGCGATCATCAGCAGCGGCGTGATCGCCATCGACAGGCCGACGATGGCCACCAGCCGGTCGTGGTTGGCATTGCCCAGCAGGTGCGCGCGCTGCGCTTCGTTGAACACCACGAAGGCGAACTCGCCCCCCAGCCACAGCACGCTGCCCAGCAGCAGCGACTGCCGCCGGCTGAGCCGGGCGATGCGGCCGATCACGTACAGCAGGCTGAATTTGACCACCAGCAGGATCGCGACGCCGGCCGCGATCAGCCACGGCTCGGCGGCAATGCGGTCAAGGTCGATGCCCATGCCCACGGCAATGAAGAACAGGCCCAGCAGCAGGCCCTTGAACGGCTCGATCTGCGCTTCCAGTTCATGCCGGAATTCCGAATCGGACAGCAGCACCCCGGCCAGGAACGCGCCCAGGCTGGGGCTGAGGCCCGCTTCCTGCATGAACCAGGCAGTGCCCAGCACCAGCAGCAGGGCGGTGGCGGTGAACACTTCCGGGCTGCGGGTGCGCGCGATGATGCTGAACACCTTGCGCAGCACCGGTCGCCCGCACAGGATCACCACGGCCAGCGCGCCGAGGGCCACGGCGGCGTCTTCCCAGCGCAGGGTCTCGTTCTTCGCCCCGCCCAGCAGCGGGATGGCCGCCAGCAGCGGGATCGCGATCAGGTCCTGGAACAGCAAGATGGCAAAACCCAGCCGGCCATGGTCGCTGTTGATCGCCTTGTGCTCGGACAGCAGCTGCAGGCCTACCGCGGTGGATGACAGCGCCAGCGCAACACCGACCACCAGCGCGCTCTTCCACTGGAAGTGGTCGAGCAGCAGCAGGCCGCCCAGCACCAGCCCGGACATCGCCACCTGCGCCGCGCCCGCGCCGAACACCGAGCGCCGCATCACCTTCAGGCGTGCCGGCGACAGCTCCAGGCCGATCACGAACAGCAGCATCACCACGCCGATCTCGGCCGCGCCGAGGATGCGGTCGGCGTCCTGCACGAAGCCCAGCCCGTCCGGGCCCAGCACCACGCCGGCCGCCAGGTAGCCCAGCACCGCGCCGAAGCCGAACTTCTTGAACACCGGCACGGCAATGACCGCCGCCAGCAGCAGCACCAGGGCCAGTTCCAGACCGCCGCTATGCATGGGAATACCTGGTCATCGGGGAAGCCCGCAGTGCGTCCGTTCGGGTGGGGAAAGCGTGGCGAGCGCCACCCGGCCATTATGCGCGCCGGTTGGTGTATGCACGAGAACAACCGGCCGGCAGGCGCCCGGCGCAGGGATGCCGGGTTGACCTGCATGGCCCGCGGGTCCAGACTGCCCGCCGCTGGCGGCGCACCGCCGGCACGCGCATTCCGGAGTCCCCAACCCATGTCCAGCGACAGTAGAAGTCGACCTCGTTCGACGCCAGCGATGGCCACCGCCTGACATCGGGACGGTTTGCCTGCGTTGGCGTTGCGCGAGGTCGCACCCCCACAAGGCAAAACCGATGAACCAGAAGCAATTGCTGCGCCCGGTGGCCGATGCCGCCGCATTGGCCGCACCGCTGGCGAACTACAACACCGCCGATGCGGTGGAATTCCTCAACACATTGGAACTGGCCCGCGCGGCGGAAACGCTGGCCGCGCTGCCGTTGCCGCGTGCAGTGAAGATGCTGGAAGCGCCGGAGCTGCACCGCAGCGGCGAGCTGGTGGCCGCGCTGCCGCCGGCACGCGCCGCTGCCCTGCTCGGGCTGATGGCTGACGACCGCGCCACCGACATCGTCCACGAGCTGGATGAGGAAGAACGCGCGCGGCTGATCCCGCTGCTGGGCACCGACGCCCGCCAGGTCATCCAGAAGCTGCTGAGCTACCCGCCGAACACCGCCGGCGCGCTGATGACCACCGAATACGTGGCGGTGCCCGCCAGCTGGACCGTGGCGCAGACCCTGCAGCACATCCGCCAGGTCGAGCGCACGCGTGAAACGGTGTACGCGATCTACGTGCTGGACCCGGCCAGCCAGCAGCTGCAGCAGGTGGTGACCATGCGCCGGCTGATCACCGGCCTGCCCGAGGAATCGATCCTGGACGTGGCCCAGGTCAATCCGCCGGTGACGGTGGACGCGCTGATGGACCAGGAAGAAGTCGCGCGTCTGATCCGCCGCCACGACCTGTTGGCGATTCCGGTGGTCGACGCGCAGCAGCAGATGCTCGGCATCGTCACCGTGGACGACGTGCTCGATGCGCTGATCGAGGAATCGACCGAGGACGCGCACAAGTTCGGCGGCATGGAAGCGCTGGACAAGCCCTATATGCAGATCGGCTTCTTCGAGATGCTGCGCAAGCGTGCCGGCTGGCTGAGCGTGCTGTTCCTGGGCGAGATGCTGACGGCCAGTGCGATGCAGCACTACGAGGACGAACTGGCGCGCGCGGTGGTGCTGACCCTGTTCATCCCGTTGATCATGAGTTCGGGCGGAAATTCCGGCTCGCAGGCCACCTCGCTGTTGATCCGCAGCCTGGCGCTGCGCGAACTGCGCCTGCGCGACTGGTGGAAGGTGGCCATCCGCGAGATCCCGACCGGCATGGTGCTGGGTGCCATCCTCGGCTGCCTGGCGATCGTGCGCATCGTGATCTGGCAGCTGGGTGGCCTGCATGACTACGGCGAGCACTGGATCCTGCTGGCGATCACCATCGGCGCCGCGCTGGTCGGCATCGTCACCTTTGGTTCGCTGTCCGGCTCGATGCTGCCCTTCGTCCTGAAGCGCCTCGGCTTCGACCCGGCCAGCGCCTCGGCCCCGTTCGTGGCCACCCTGGTGGATGTGACCGGCCTGGTGATCTATTTCAGCATCGCCGCGCTGATCCTGCACGGCACGCTGCTGTAACAAAACGTGCACGCCGGGGTCGGATCCCTTCGCGCAGCGAAGGGCTCTGACCCCGGATATCCGCAGCAGGGGTCGGAGCCCTTTCCTGCGAAAAGGGATCCGACCCTTCCTCCGACCCCATCGCCACGGAATTTGGGTACCGTAGGCGCATGAGTACCTACCACCTGCAGTCCGTATTCCGTCCGCAGTCGGTCGCGGTGATCGGCGGCAGCCCGCGTGAGCGTTCGGCCGGCCGCGCAGTGATGCGCAACCTGCGCGGCACCGGCTTCCCCGGCAAGGTGGCGTGGATCAACCCGCGGCACGCCGAGATCGACGGCATCCGCACGGTCAAGCGCTTGAAGGACCTGGACTGGGTGCCCGACCTGGTGGTGATCACCGCGCCGGCGGCGATCGTGCCGCAGGTGGTGCGTACAGCTGCAGAGCGTGGCGTGCAGGCGGCGATCATCCTCACCGCGCACCTGGGCGAAGGCCCGGGTTCGTTGTCCGCACAGGTAGAGGCGGTGGCGCGCAAGCATGGCCTGCGCATCCTCGGGCCGCATTGCCTGGGCGTCATCGCGCCGCACGCGCGACTCAATGCCAGCATCGCCGCGCACTTCCCGCAGGCCGGCGACCTCGCGCTGATCTCCGAATCCTCGGCCATTGCCGCCGCGCTGGTGGAGTGGGGCGTGGCGCGCTCGGTGGGCTTCTCCGCCGTGGTTTCGCTGGGCGACACGATGGACGTCGACTTCGGCGACCTGCTCGACTACTTCGCCACGGACTACCGCACCCGCGCCATCCTGCTGTATGTCGAGCAGATCAAGGACGCGCGCAAGTTCATGTCGGCCGCGCGTGCCGCCGCCCGCGCCAAGCCGGTGGTGGTGGTGAAGTCCGGTCGCGCCGAGCGCGTGCAGCCGGGCAGCCGCGATACCCATGTGCAGGCCCTGGCGCGTGCCGATGATGTGTATGGTGCGGCCTTCAATCGTGCCGGCCTGCTGCGCGTGGGTGCGCTGGACGAACTGTTCACTGCTGCCGAATCGCTGGGGCGGCTGGGCACCTTTCCCGGTCGCCGCCTGGCCATTCTCAGCAATGGCGGCGGTGTCGGCCGCCTGGCCGTGGACCAACTGATCGCGCTGCGTGGCACGCTGGCCACCCTTTCCGACAGCACGGTGGAGAAGCTCGATGCGGTGCTGCCGCAGGGCTGGTCGCGCAGCAATCCGGTGGACATCGTGGTCGACGCCGATGGTGACCGCTATGCGTCGGCCATCGAAGCACTGCTGGCCGACAACGAGAACGATGCGGTGATGGTGGTCAACGTGCCAACCGCGTTTACCTCGTCCGCCGACGCGGCGCAGGCCCTCACCCGCACGCTCGGCCTGCGCCCGCGCCATCACCGCGACAAGCCGGTATTCGCGGTGTGGCTGGGCAACGACGACCAGGCCACCGCCACGCTCAACGCAGCACGAGTGCCGACCTATCCGACCGAGGCCGAAGCAGTACGGGGCTTCCAGCACCTGGTGCGCTACCGCGAGGCACAGAACGCGTTGATGGAAACGCCGCCCAGCCTGCCGCAGGACTTCAGCGTCGACACGGCCACCGCGCGCGCACTGGTCGATGCCGCGCTGGCCAACGGCCAGCAGTGGCTGGACCCGCTGGCCACGCACGAGCTGCTCAAGGCCTACGGCATCCCGTCCGCGCCGGTGATGCATGCGCGCGATGCGCATGAGGCGATGGACCTGGCGCAGCCACTGCTGGAACGCGGTGCGTCCGTAGCGCTGAAGATCCTGTCGCCGGACATTCCGCACAAGTCCGAAGTGGACGGCGTGCGCCTGAATCTGTCCACGCTGCCGGCGGTGCAGAGCGCGGCCAACGCGATCCTGTCGCGTGCGCGCCAGCTGCGGCCGGATGCGCGCATCGATGGCCTGCTGGTACAGCCGACCATCGTCCGCCCGAAGGCGCGCGAACTGATTGTCGGCATCGCCGATGACGCGACGTTCGGCCCGGTGATCGTGGTCGGACGTGGCGGAACCGCCGTCGAAGTGATCAACGACAAGGCGCTGGCCCTGCCGCCGCTGGACCTGCGCCTGGCCCACGAGCTGATCGGCCAGACCCGCGCTTCGCGCATCCTCAAGGCCTACGGCGATGTGCCCGCCGCCGACGAGCGCGCACTGGCGCTGGCACTGGTCAAGCTGGCACAGCTGGCCGCCGACATTCCCGAAGTGCGTACGCTGGACATCAACCCGCTGCTGGTCGACGGCAAGGGCATCCTCGCCCTCGACGCGCGCGTGGCAGTGGCACCGTCGCGCATCCTGCACAAGGGCCGCGGGCATCCGCGCTTCTCGGTGTTCCCGTATCCGAAGGAGTGGGAGCGCACCATCGAACTGTCCGATGGCGGCCGCGCGTTCGTCCGCCCGGTGCGGCCGGAAGACGATGCGCTGTTCCGCGCGTTCTTCGCCCGCGTCAGCGACGAAGACCTGCGCCTGCGCTTCTTCCAGTCGGTGAAGCACTTCAGCCACGAATTCATCGCGCGCCTGACCCAGCTCGACTACGCGCGCTCGATCGCGCTGGTAGCGATCGAACCGCGCAGCGGCGAGATGCTGGGCGCAGTGCGCCTGCACGCCGATGCCGATTACCACCGTGGCGAGTACGGCATCCTGATCCGCTCGGACCTGAAGGGCCACGGCATCGGCTGGCGGCTGATGGCGATCATGATCGAGTACGCGAAGTGGCTGGGCCTGGACGTGGTCGAAGGCCAGGTGCTGCGCGAAAACAGCACCATGCTGGCGATGTGCCAGAGCCTGGGATTCAAGACCAGGCTGGACCCGGACGACCCGACGGTGATGATGGTGACCTTGCCGGTGCAGCAGGTCGAGGTGCCCGACGTGCCGCCGGTGGCGTAATTCCTGTAGAGCCGAGCCTACGCTCGGCTGCTTTTGCGCACGCTTGGCGGCTGCATCACCGCACCGGCTCTACCACCACCGCCGTGCCATAGCACAGCACTTCGGTCAGCCCGGTCATCACATCAGTGGCGTCGTAGCGCATGCCGATGATCGCGTTGGCACCCAGCTGCCGCGCGTGCTTGACCATGTCGCGGTAGGTTTCCTCGCGAGCCTGTTCGCACAGCTCGGTGTAGATGGTGATGTTGCCACCGAAGAGCGTCTGGATACCGCCCAGGAAGTTGCCGACGATCGAACGCGAGCGCACGGTGATACCGCGCACCACGCCGAGGTTGCGCACGACGCGATGGCCGGGCAGCTCGAAGGCGGTGGTGACCAGCGCATCGTCGAAGCGCAGCGCGGGTGGGGTGGGGCTGCCGCTGTTGTAGGGGTCTGCCATGGTCGCGTCCGTGTCGCTGCCTTCTGTAGAGTCGAGCCATGCTCGACGGGCTGTACTGCAGTCGAGCATGGCGC
>NZ_JBHHMJ010000109.1:0-13663 GCF_042136455.1 Stenotrophomonas sp. 3diitr2024 | reverse complement strand
TGCCGGCCAGCGGCCGGCACTACCGATCCCGTGACCATCTCCACGCCGTCGCGCCGGTCCTGCATAATCGGGGCATGAGTGTCCTGCGCTTCGACAATGTCAGCAAACAGTACGCCGGTGGCCACGAGGCACTGACCGATGTCAGCTTCGAGGTCGCGCCGGGCGAGATGCTGTTCGTCACCGGCCATTCCGGTGCGGGCAAAAGTACGCTGCTCAAGTTGATCCACCTCGACGAGCGGCCCAGCCGTGGCGCGGTGGTGTTCGACGAGCGCAACCTGCTGAAGGTGCGCGGCGGCGACGTGCCGCGCCACCGACGCGCGGTGGGGGCGGTCTACCAGGACCACCGCCTGCTGATGGACCGCTCGATTGCCGAGAACGTGGCGCTGCCGCTGATCCTGCGTGGTACCCGCCGTGGCGACATCAACAAGCGCGTGCGTTCAGTGCTCGAGCGCATGGGCCTGGGCCATCGTGAGAAGGCACTGCCCTCGCAGTTGTCGGCCGGCGAGCAGCAGCGCGTCGGCATCGCCCGTGCCATCGTCGGCGAGCCCAAGCTGCTGGTGGCCGATGAGCCGACCGGCAATCTCGACCCGACCCTGGCAGCGGAGATCATGGCCCTGTTCGCCGAGCTGCCCTCGCGCGGCACCAGCGTGCTGGTGGTCAGCCACGACCTGCCGCTGCTGCGCCGCATGCGCAAGCGCGTATTGATCCTCGACCACGGCCGGCTGGTGGATGACATCTCGCCGCAGGACCTGGCGGAGTAACCGATGGCGAAGAACGAAAACAGCGAAGCCGCCGCCCCGTCGCGCGTGGGCGTCTGGTTCCAGCACCACGTGCACAGCGTGGTGTTCAGCCTGGGCCGCGCCTGCCGCAAGCCGTGGGCGACCCTGCTGACCGTGATGGTCATGGCGCTGGCCCTGGCGTTGCCGCTGGGGCTGTCGATCGCGCTGGACAACCTCAAGCAGTTCGCCGGCAGCGTGCAGCAGTCGCGCGACATCAACGTGTTCCTGAAGGGCAACATCGATGGTCCCGGTGCGCTTCGCCTGGCCGGCCAGCTGCGCGACCGCGATGACGTGGCCGAAGTGAATGTGCGCACACCCGAGCAGGGCCTGCAGGAGCTGCGCGATGCCGGCCTCGGTGAGGCGATCGATGCGCTCAACGACAATCCGTTGCCCTCGCTGCTGGTGATCACCCCGGGCCAGGGCAAGGACGACGCACGCCTGGCACGCGCGATGGAAAGCCTGCCCGAGGCCGATCTGGTGCAGCACGATGCGCTGTGGCGCCAGCGCCTGGACGCCTGGCTGGCGTTCGGTGCACGTCTGGTGCAGGTGCTGTCGGTGCTGCTCGGCGTGGGCGCCGCGCTGGTGGTCGGCAACACGGTGCGCCTTGACATCCAGGCCCGTCGCGAAGAGATCGGCGTGCTGCAGCTGCTCGGCGCGAGCGATGGCTTCATCCGCCGCCCGTTCCTGTACCTGGGCGCGTGGTACGGGCTGGGCGCCGGCGCGGTAGCGCTGGCCCTGATCGGCGCCGCCGGTGCCGCCCTGCGCGTGCCGCTGGCCGAACTCTCGCGCAGCTACGGCAGCCCGTTCGTGCTACATGGCCTGGACCTGCTGCACGGCGGCCTGGTCCTGGTCGGCACGCTGCTGCTGGGCTGGCTGGGCGCCTGGCTGGTGACCGGCCACTTCCTCCGCCAGACCCGCCCGACCGACACCTGAGACCGGCATGCAACCGCAAGCGCTGAAGCACCTTGAAGGGCCCGCGACGCGGGTGATGGTGGTCGATGGTTCGAAGCTGGTCCGCAAGCTGATCGCCGATGTCCTGCAGCGTGACCTGCCGGGCGTGGAGGTGATCGGCTGCGACAGCATCGAGGATGCGCAGCAGGCGCTGGCGCAAGGCCCGGTGGACCTGGTGACGACCTCGCTGACCCTGCGCGATGGCGACGGCCTGGCGCTGGCGCGGATGGTGCGCGAAGCCGCCGGCCAGGCCTATGTGCCGGTGATCGTTGTGTCCGGCGATGCCCAGCAGCACCTGGAGCAGCGTCGCTTCACCGAGTACGTCACCGACTATTTCGACAAGGCGCTGGGCCATGAGGCACTGGCGACCTTCATCCGTGGCTATGTACAGCCGCAGACCATCCCCGGCGCCACCATCCTCTACATCGAGGACAGCCGCGTGGTGGCCGAGGCCACCAAGCGCATGCTTGAGCGGCAGCAGCTGAACGTACTGCACGTGGTCAGCGCCGAAGAGGCATTCACCCTGCTCACTGCCGAGTCGCTGGGCCGCAGCCGCCACCGCATCGACCTGGTACTGACCGATGTCACCCTGAAGGGCGAACTGAGCGGGCGCGACGTGGTGCAGCGCGTGCGCGTGGACTTCGGTTACGGCAAGCGCCGCCTGCCGGTGCTGGTGATGACCGGTGACGGCAACCCGCACAACCAGACCGGGCTGCTGCAGTCCGGTGCCAATGACCTGGTGCTCAAGCCGATCGAAGAGCGGCTGCTGGTCACCAAGGTGCTGTTCCAGCTGCGCCTGGCCCGATTGAACGATGGACCCCTGATTCGATGATGGATGAAGTAGCCGACACCCCGACGATCCAGCTGGAACCGAGCTGGAAGCAGCATGTCGGCGATTACCTGCTGCAGCCGCAGATGCGCGAGCTGTCCAGCTTCCTGCGCCAGCGCAAGGCCAGTGGCGCGGCGGTGTTCCCGCCCGGCCCGCAGATCTTCGCCGCGTTCGACGCCACGCCGTTCGAGCAGGTGAAGGTGGTGATCCTCGGGCAGGACCCGTATCACGGCCGCGGCCAGGCGCATGGCCTGAGTTTCTCGGTGCCGCCGGGCGTGCCGGTGCCGCCGTCGCTGCTGAACATCTACAAGGAGATCGAGAGCGATCTCGGCATCCCGCGCCCGGACCACGGCTGCCTGATTCCGTGGGCGCAACGTGGGGTGCTGCTGCTCAATGCCGTGCTGACGGTGGAAGAGGGCAAGGCTGGTGCCCACCAGGGACGTGGCTGGGAGGGCTTCACCGATCACGTGGTGGATGTGCTCAACCGCGAACGCGAAGGCCTGGTGTTCATGCTGTGGGGCGCCTATGCGCAGCAGAAGGGCAAGGTCATCGACACCCGTCGCCATCGCGTGCTGAAGTCGCCGCACCCGTCGCCGCTGTCGGCCCATCGTGGCTTCCTCGGCTGCCGGCATTTCTCGATGGCCAACGAGTACCTGCAGCGCCGCGGCCAGGCCCCGATCGACTGGTCGCTGCCGCCGCGTTCGGCGCTCTGAGCACCGTCGGGCTGCTGGGCCTGAACACCGGGCAACGTCTCCGGGCCTGAATGGGTCTGCAGAACGGCCCGTTCAGCTCCGCTTGACTGAAATCGGCCGGTTTCTGCCAGGTAATTGCTTGAATTCCAAGGGATTGTGAATCCCGAAAAGCATGCTCGCCACTGTCATCAAATCGCGCTACGGTAGGGCTCTGTTTGGGACCAGTGTTGCATCAATAGGATGCTGGAACTTTTTCCTCCTTTAGCAGTCCAAATCCCGGACTGCTAAGATGGGTGCCTATGAGCCAGAACACCTCTACTGCCCTTGTGGCAAACAATCTCCCGATTCCCAGTGCGCTCGGTTCGCTGGACGCCTACATCGGTGCCGTGCACCAGATCCCGGTGCTGTCGGTCGATGACGAACAGGACCTGGCCCGTCGCTTCCGCGACGGCAACGATCTGGACGCCGCCCGCGAGCTGGTGCATTCGCACCTGCGCTTCGTGGTCCACGTGGCCCGCGGCTACAACGGCTACGGCCTCGCGCTGGGCGACCTGATCCAGGAAGGCAACATCGGCCTGATGAAGGCGGTCAAGCGCTTCGACCCGGACATGGGCGTGCGCCTGGTCTCCTTCGCCGTGCACTGGATCCGTGCCGAAATGCACGAGTTCATCCTGAAGAACTGGCGCATCGTGAAGGTCGCCACCACCAAGGCGCAGCGCAAGCTGTTCTTCAACCTGCGCAAGTCGAAGACGCGCCTGGGCTGGATGAACGCGGCTGAAGTCAGCGCGGTGGCCAAGGACCTGAACGTGTCCGAGCGCGAGGTCATGGAAATGGAGTCGCGCCTGTCCGGTCGCGATATCGGTTTCGATGCGCCGACCGACGAGGACAACGAGCACGCTCCGCCGTCGCCGGCTGCGTTCCTGGTTGCCGATGACGAAGACCCGTCGATGGCCTACGAGCGCGAGGACAGCGAAGACAACCAGATGCAGCTGCTGCGCGAAGGCCTGGCCGAACTGGATGCGCGTTCGCGCGACATCATCCGTCGTCGCTGGCTGGATGCCGACAGCAAGGTGACGCTGCAGGAGCTGGCCGACGAGTACGGCGTGTCGGCCGAGCGCATCCGCCAGGTCGAGGCGAACGCGCTGAAGAAGATGAAGGCGCTGTTCACCGCGTAAGGCGGGATGGCGTTGGAATGAAGAAAGGCCCGGCATTGCCGGGCCTTTTTTGTTTTTTGCGGCGTTCTCATCCACGAATGGCGTGGATCTACCCAGTGTCAGTAGAGCCACGCCACGCGTGGCTGCGGCACGGCGGTCACTCCTCGCGTGCGATCGCGCGCCAGCCGATGTCGGTGCGGTGGAACGCGTTGGCCCAGCTCACCTTGGCCACGCCGGCATAGGCCTTCGTCTGCGCATCACGCACGCTGTCGCCCAGTGCGGCCACGCACAGCACGCGCCCGCCGGCACTGACCACCTGGCCCTGCGCATCCAATGCCGTACCGGCATGGAACACCTTGGCGCTGGCCGGCACGTCGCCCAGGCCGGAAATCACATCACCGGTGATCGGCGATTCCGGGTAGGGCTTCGCGGCCAGCACCACGCCCAGTGACGGGCGCGCATCCCACTGCGCTTCTATCTGGTCCAGGCGGCCATCAATCGCCGCTTCCACCAGCTCGACCAGGTCCGACTGCAGGCGCAGCATCACCGGCTGGGTTTCCGGATCGCCGAAGCGCACGTTGAATTCAATTACCTTCGGCGCGCCGCTGGCATCGATCATCAGGCCGGCGTAGAGGAAACCGGTGAACGGGATGCCGTCGGCGATCATGCCCTGCACGGTCGGGTTCACCACTTCGCGCATCACGCGTGCATGCACCTCCGGGGTGACCACCGGGGCCGGCGAGTACGCGCCCATGCCACCCGTGTTGGGGCCGGTGTCGCCGTCGCCGACGCGCTTGTGGTCCTGCGAGGTGGCCATCGGCAGCGCATGCACGCCGTCCACCATCGAAATGAAGCTGGCTTCCTCGCCATCGAGGAATTCCTCGATCACCACGCGGGCGCCGGCATCGCCGAACGCGTTGCCGGAGAGCATGTCACGCACTGCGTCTTCGGCTTCGGCCAACGTCATTGCGACGATCACGCCCTTGCCGGCGGCCAGGCCATCGGCCTTGACCACGATCGGTGCGCCCTTCTCGCGGATGTAGGCCAGGGCAGCGTCCACGTCGGTGTGCACGGCATAGAACGCGGTGGGGATGTTGTGGCGGGCCAGGAAGTCCTTGGCGTAGGCCTTGCTGCCTTCCAGCTGCGCGGCGGCGGCGGTCGGCCCGAAGATGCGCAGGCCGGCGGCGCGGAAGCGGTCGACCACGCCGGCCACCAGCGGTATTTCCGGGCCGACCACGGTCAACGCCACGCCTTCGGCCTGGGCCAGCGCCAGCAGGCCGTCGATATCGGTCACCTTCACCGCCACGTTGCGGCACTTGTCTTCGCTGGCGGTACCGGCGTTGCCGGGCGCCACGATCACGTCGGTGACACGGGAGGACTGAGCCAGCTTCCATGCCAGGGCGTGTTCGCGGCCGCCGGAGCCGATGACGAGGATCTTCATGGGACAGGGTTCTCGGATACGGAAAAGAAAAGCCGGGCAGGGCCCGGCTTGGTGATGCGGATCAGTGGCGGAAGTGGCGCACGCCGGTGAACACCATGGCCAGGCCATGTTCGTCGGCGGCGGCGATCACTTCGGCATCGCGCATCGAACCGCCCGGCTGGATGACCGCCTTGATGCCGGCGGCAGCGGCGGCATCGATGCCGTCGCGGAACGGGAAGAACGCATCGGAGGCCATCACCGAACCCTCGACCACCAGGTTCGCGTCGGCGGCCTTGATGCCGGCGATGCGGGCCGAGTACACGCGGCTCATCTGGCCGGCGCCGACACCGATGGTGCGGTTGTCCTTGGCATAGACGATCGCGTTGGACTTCACGAACTTGGCCACCTTCCAGGCAAACAGCAGGTCGCTGAACTGCTTGTCGGTCGGCGCCAGCTTGCTGACCACCTTCAGCTCGTCGCGGGTCATGCCGCGGTTGTCCGACGACTGCAGCAGCAGGCCCGAGCCGACGCGCTTGCTGTCGAAGTTGTTCAGGCCGTCGCCATGCGGGATGCGCAGCACGCGTACGTTGGCCTTCTTCTGCGCGTATTCCAGCGCGGCCGGCTCGTAGTCCGGGGCAATCAGCACTTCCACGAACTGGCGGTCCAGGATCACCTTGGCGGTGGCGGCGTCCAGCGGCTTGTTGAAGGCGATGATGCCGCCGAAGGCGCTGGTCGGGTCGGTGGCGTAGGCCAGCTCGTAGGCATCGCCGTTGCCGGCGCCGACGGCCACGCCGCACGGGTTGGCGTGCTTGACGATGACGCAGGCCGGCGCATCGAACTGGCGCACGCATTCCCACGCCGCATCGGCATCGGCCAGGTTGTTGTAGCTCAGCTCTTTGCCCTGCAGCTGCTGGAAGGTGGCCAGCGTGCCCGGCACCGGGTACAGGTCGCGGTAGAACGCGCCGCTCTGGTGCGGGTTCTCGCCGTAGCGCAGGTCCATCACCTTCACGAAGGTGGAGTTCATCTGCGCCGGGTATTCGGCACGGGCCGGCACGGCGGCGTCGGTGGCGGTGACCGCTGACAGGTAGTTGCTGATCGCCGCATCGTACTGGGCGACGCGGTTGAACGCGGCCACCGAGAACGCGAAGCGGGTGGCAGCCGTCAGCTGGCCGTTGTTGGCCTCCAGCGAGGCCAGCAGCTCGGGGTACTGCGACGGGTCGGTGGCCACTGCCACGCGGGCGAAGTTCTTGGCCGCCGAACGCAGCATGGCCGGGCCGCCGATGTCGATGTTCTCGACCGCGTCGGCCAGGGTGCAGTCGGCCTTGGCGGTGACCGATTCGAACGGGTACAGGTTCAGCACCAGCAGGTCGATGGCGCCGATGCCGTGCTCGGCCATCACCGCGTCATCCAGGCCGGAGCGGCCCAGCAGGCCGCCGTGCACCATCGGGTGCAGGGTCTTGACCCGGCCGTCCATCATTTCCGGGAAACCGGTGACCTCGGCCACGTCCTTCACTGCCAGGCCCGCCTCGCGGATCGCCTTGGCGGTGCCGCCGGTGGACAGCAGCTCCACGCCGCGTGCCGCCAGCGCAGTGGCCAGCTCGACCAGACCGGTCTTGTCGGAAACGGAGAGGAGGGCCCGGCGGACGGGCAACAGATCAGCAGTCATGGGACAGAATCGGCAGCGGAGCGGGGCCGATATTGTAGGCGGTGGCGGCCGGTGGCGGGCGCTGGTGGTGGCAATCAACCCGCACCGATGGCCTGTGGCCGCCTTCAGCACCGTCTGGTCGGGGGCGGTCCGCAATCAATTCCATGGGGCACGCTGCCCCAATCGGGTAGGCTGTGCGGGAACTGCCAAGGATCAGCGGGTTCGGATCGTGTCGATCTATGCATTGAAAGGACGTTTTCAGGACCTCCTGCGTCCGGCCGTACGCGGCCTGTACCGCATGGGGATCACCGCCAATGCGGTGACCGTGGCCGCTGCCGTGGTTTCGCTGCTGGTGGCCGGCGCCGTCTGGTGCTGCGCGCCGGCTCAGCCATGGCTGTACCTGCTGCTGCCGCTGTGGATGCTGCTGCGCATGGCGCTCAACGCGGTGGACGGCATGCTGGCCCGCGAATTCGGCCAGCAGTCGCGGCTGGGTGCCTATCTGAACGAATTGTGCGATGTGATCGCCGATGCGGCGCTGTACCTGAGCCTGCTCAGCGTGCCGGGCGTGCGCCCGGAGCCGCTGTGGCTGCTGGCCTGGACCGCGGCGCTGAGCGAATACGCTGGCGTGCTGGGGCTGATGGTCGGCGCCAGCCGCCGCTATGACGGCCCGATGGGCAAGAGCGACCGCGCCTTCGTGATCGGTGCGCTGGGCCTGCTGCTGGCGTTTGAGTGGGTTGGCGCGTTGACGGTCACGGGCGTGGCCGCGGCCATGGCGGTGCTGTGCGTGCTGACGATGATCAACCGGGTCCGTCGCGGACTGCGGGAAACCGCAGTTTCGCCAAATTAATCAAGCAGATAGAAAAAGACAATCAGGAGATTGCATGCGTCAGGCGCAGGAACGGGAATTCCACAGCTTCGACCAGGTACCGCTGTTCTACCGGTACTGGGCGGGCACCACCGCAGCGCCGGCCACCAAGGCCATCGTGCTGCTGCACCGCGGCCATGAACACTCCGGCCGGGTCACCCACCTGGTCGATGAGCTGGACCTGCCTGACACCGCCTTCTTCGCCTGGGATGCGCGCGGCAATGGCCGTTCGCCGGGCGCGCGTGGCGATGCACCGGGCTTTCCGGCGCTGGTGCGCGACCTGGACAGCTTCATCGCCCACATCGGCGCCGAGCATGGGATCGCGGTGGAAGACATCGTGGTGATCGCGCAGAGCGTGGGTGCCGTGGTCGCCGCCACCTGGGTGCACGACTACGCGCCACGCCTGCGCGCGCTGGTGATGGCCTCCCCGGCGTTCAAGGTGAAGCTGTACGTGCCGTTCGCACGCCCGGGCCTGGCATTGATGCAGAAGCTGCGCGGCAACTTCTTCGTCAACAGCTACGTCAAGCCGCAATGGTTGACCCACGATCCGGCGCGGGTGGAAAGCTACCGCACCGATCCACTGATCACCCGGCCAATCTCGGTGCGGGTGCTGCTGGGCCTGTACGAGGCGGCCGATCGCATCGTCGCCGATGCGCAGGCGATCAGCGTGCCGGTGCAGCTGCTGGTGTCCGGCTCGGACTTCGTCGTGCACCGTGGCCCGCAGGACCGCTTCTACGAACGCCTGTCCAGCCCGATCAAGGAGCGCGTGCATCTGCCGGGCTTCTTCCACGACACGCTGGGCGAGCGTGATCGGGCACCGGCACTGGCGCGCATCCGCAGCTTCATCCAGGCGCGTTTCGCCGAGCCGTTGCGCGAGCTGTCGCGTCGCGATGCGCACCGCCATGGGCCGACATTTGAGGAGTCTGAAATCCTGGCCTGGCCGCCCGAGCGCAACAGCCTGGCCGACCTGCGCTGGCGCGTGGTGCGCGGTGGCCTGCGCTTTGGCGGCAGACTGTCCGAAGGCATTGCACTGGGCCTGCAGACCGGTTTCGATTCGGGCAGCACGCTGGACTACATCTATCGCGACGAAGCACGTGGCAAGGGCCCGTTGGGGCGCCTGGTCGACCGCAACTACCTGGATGCGATCGGCTGGCGCGGCATCCGCATTCGCGGTCGGCACCTGCAGGAACTGCTGCGCGATGCCGCCCAACGCCTGCGCGGGCAGGGCATGCCGGTGCGCGTGCTGGACGTGGCCGCTGGCCATGGCCGTTATGTACTGGAAGCGCTGGGCCAGGGCGAACAACGCGCCGAGCGCATCGTACTGCGCGACTTCAGCGGTCTGAACGTGACCCAGGGCCAAGCGTTGATCGAGCGCCTCGGTGCGTCCGACATCGCCCGTTTCGAACAGGGCGATGCGTTCGATCCGGCGCAGCTGGCGCAGGTCGACCCGGCGCCGACGCTGGCGGTGGTATCGGGCCTGTACGAACTGTTCCCCGACAACGACGCCGTGCTGCGCTCGCTGCAGGGCATCGCCGCAACGGTGCCGATGGGTGGCTACCTGGCCTACACCGGCCAGCCCTGGCACCCGCAGCTGGAGTTCATCGCCCGCGCGCTGACCAGTCATCGTGGTGGCGCTGCTTGGGTGATGCGCCGCCGCACCCAGCAGGAAATGGATGAACTGGTGCGCCTGGCCGGGTTCGAGAAAGTGGCGCAGCGCATCGATGACTTCGGCATCTTCACTGTGTCGCTGGCACGCCGGACCGCGTGATGGCGACGCTGGCTGCAACTCCGCTTGCCACGGCGGGGCGCCCCTGGCGGCGCGCGCTGCTGTGGCTGGCCCTGCTGGGCCCGTTCTTCTTTGCCAGCTACGGCTTCGCCAACTGGATGGCCGGCCGCCACGCCGAACTGCCGGTGATGGCGTTCGGCTGGGAAACGCAGATTCCGTTCATGCCATGGACGATCGTGCCGTACTGGTCGATCGACCTGTTCTACGCGGTCTCGTTCTTCCTGTGCCGTCAGCGCCTCGAACTGGACAGGCACGCACTGCGGCTGTTCAGTGCACAGCTGATCGCAGTGAGCTGCTTCCTGCTGTGGCCGCTGCGCTTCAGCTTCGAGCGGCCGGAGATCGGCGGCGTGTTCGGCTGGCTGTTCGATGTGCTGCTGGGCTTCGACAAGCCGTTCAACCAGGCGCCATCGCTGCACATCGTGCTGCTGATCGTGCTGTGGGTGAAATTCGCGCAGTACCTGCACGGTGCCTGGCGCTGGGTGCTGCATATGTGGGCGCTGCTGATCGGCGTCTCGGTGCTGACCACGTTCCAGCACCATTTCATCGATATCCCGACCGGCCTGCTGGCCGGTTGGCTGTGCGTGTGGTTGTGGCCGGAGCAGGGCACGCCACCGCTGCGGGCCTGGCGCATCGCGCGGCATGCCAAGCGGTGGCGATTGGTTGCGCTGTACCTGCTGGCGGCCGCTGTGCTGCTGGTGCCGGTGGTCCTGCTGCGGGGTACGGCGTTGTGGCTGCTGTGGCCGGTGGTGTCGCTGCTGCTGGTGGCGCTGGCGTATGCCGGGCTGGGCACGGCGGTGTTCCAGAAGCGCGCCGATGGTCGCCTGACCATGGCGGCACGCTGGCTGCTGGCACCGTACCTGGGCGCCGCCTGGGTCAACTCGCGGCTGTGGACACGGCGTGCGCCGCAGCCGGTGCCGGTGCTGGACGGCGTGTGGCTGGGCCGGATTCCCTGCACGGTACTGCCGGCACCTTTGGTGGGCGTGGTCGATGCCTGCGCCGAGCTGTCCTGCCGCGCGCCGGGCGCGGCGTATGGCAGCGTGCCGATGCTGGATCTGGTGGTGCCCACGCCGCACCAGTTGCGCGAGGCGGCCGAGGCCATCGAACGGCTGCGGGTACAGGGGCCGCTGCTGGTGTGCTGCGCATTGGGTTACTCACGCAGTGCCGCCAGCGTGGCGACGTGGCTGCTGCGCACGGGCCGTGCCGCGGAAGTCGGAGCGGCGGTCGCCATCGTGCGTGCGGCACGCCCCGGCATCGTGCTGGGCCCGGAGCATCTGCAAGCCATCACCGCAGCGGCTGGAGTGCGCGCATGAGTGCCGTTCCCGATCTGGCGACCATGCAACTGCTGCTGCGCCAGGGACGCTGGCCCGCGCTGCTGTCGCTGGGGCTGCTGCTGGTGGCGCTGCTGCTGCTGGGCATCGAAGCGGGGTTGGCGATGATCGCCGCCGGGCTGTTGCTGCTCAGTGTGGGCGCTGGGCTCATGCAGGCCTACCATGCATGGCGGGTCGGGCTGGACGCGAGCCTGCTGCAGCTGTTGCGCGATGAAGGCCTGGATGGCGAAGCCGCTGCACGCCGTACCGACCAGCTGCTGCAGGACAGTGGCCTGCGCCGCACACCGGCCGATGCGCCGCTGCGCGGCTGGGACGTGCGTTGGGCCGGCATGCGCCGGCTGCTGCTGCGCCAGTACCTGCTGACGGCAGTGCAGGCCGCACTACTGGTGCTGGCCGCAGTGTGGCCGCAGACGTGAACGGGAGGGACCGATGTTCGCCGAACTGATTGCACGCGCCTGCAGTGGCGCGATCCACGTGGTGACCGGCGCCCGTGCGCTGTGGATCGGCTGTGCGCCGTCCAGCGAGCGCCGCGTGTACTACGGCAACCACGCCAGCCATGGTGACTTCGTGCTGATCTGGTCGTCGATGCCGCCCGCGCTGCGGCGACAGGTACGCCCGGTGGCCGCCGCCGAATACTGGCAGCGCGACGGCCTGCGCCGCTACCTGATCGATGCGGTGTTCAACGGTGTACTGGTAGAGCGTGAGGCCGGGCATCGCCAGCAGGACCCGTTGCAGGTGCTGCGCGATGCGGTCGACGAAGAGTGCTCGCTGATCCTGTTCCCGGAAGGCACGCGCAATGTGGGCGATGAGCCGCTGCTGCCGTTCAAGAGCGGCATCTACCACCTGGCGCGGCAACGGCCGGAGCTGGAGTTCGTGCCGGTGTGGATCGACAACCTGAAGCGGGTGATGCCGAAGGGCCGGTTCCTGCCGCTGCCGCTGCTGTGCACGGCTACGTTCGGCACGCCGCTGCGGCTGCAGGCCGACGAGGACAAGGCTGCATTCCTGGCCCGCAGCCGGCAGGCGCTGCTGGACCTGGCGCCGAATGGAGGGCGCGCATGAGCTATCTGATGGACGTGTCCGGTGACCTGGCCGCGCGCAGCGTGGGCCAGCAGACCGGTCTGCTGTTTGCCGGCGTCGGCGCGGTGCTGGTGCTGGCCACGCTGGTGGCCGAGACCCTGCGCTGGCGGCAGCGTGGGCAGCCCAGTGCAGTGATCGCCAACCTGGTGTCGCGCATCCGCGCCTGGTGGGTGATGGCGATCGTGGTCGGGCTGGCGCTGTTCTTCGGTCGCGCCGGGGTGATCGTACTGTTTGCGATCATCTCGCTGTTCGCGCTGCGCGAGTTCATCACTCTGGCACCGACCCGCTCGGGCGACTACTACGCGCTGCTGGCCGCGTTCTACATCGTGCTGCCGTGGCAGTACTACCTGGTGTGGATCGACTGGTACGGCATGTACACGCTGCTGATTCCGGTCTACGCATTCCTGTTCCTGCCGATCCTGTCGACCATCGGTGGTGACACCACGCACTACCTGGAGCGCACCGCGAAGGTGCAGTGGGGGCTGATGATCTGCGTGTTCTGCATCTCGCACGTGCCGCTGCTGCTGAACCTGCACCTGCCTGGCCATGACCCGTCGCGCAACGTGCTGCTGTTCGCCTTCCTGGTGATCGTGGTGCAGTCCTCGGACGTGCTGCAGTACATCTGGGGCAAGCTGCTGGGCAGGCACCTGGTCGCGCCGAAGCTGTCGCCGTCGAAGACGGTGGAGGGCTTCGTGGGCGGCGTGCTGAGTGCCAGTGCGCTGGGTGCGGCACTGTGGTGGATCACCCCGTTCACGCCGTTGCAGGCGTTCGGCCTGTCGCTGCTGATCAACCTGATGGGGTTCTGGGGAGGGCTGGTGATGTCGGCGATCAAGCGCGACCGTGGCATCAAGGACTGGGGCCACATGATCGAGGGCCATGGCGGCATGCTCGACCGGCTGGATTCGGTGTGCTTCGCCGCGCCGGTGTTCTTCCATGTGGTGCGGTATTACTGGAAGGCGGGCGGGGGCGGGTGATCCTTCCGGGCCTTCATCCACGCATGGCGTGGATCTACTGACGGGCGGGGGCGGTTGACTTTGCCGGGCTTCCATCCACGCATGGCGTGGATCCACCGGTAGTGCCGGCCGCTGGCCGGCAACTGTAACTCCTTGCCATCGTTCATGGGGTTGCCGGCCAGCG
>NZ_JBHHMJ010000087.1:0-2379 GCF_042136455.1 Stenotrophomonas sp. 3diitr2024 | reverse complement strand
GCGCGAAACAATCGCAGCATTGGTGACCTGGCCGCGGGCATCGACATTCAGGCTGGCGATCACGCTGCCCTGCACGCCATTGCGCAGCGCGGCAGCGGGGTAGGTCGGCTTGCTGTTGCGCATGCCATAGCCGAGATAGATCAGCATGCCCAGCACGGTCCAGCCGACGAACAGGTGCCAGTGCACCACGAACGCCTGCCAGAACAGGAACAGGCAGGCCGCAGCGCCAAGCGGGCAGATGATCCACACCGCCGGCACGCGGAACGGGCGGTGGATCTCCGGCTTGGTATAGCGCAGCACCAGCACGCCGATGCAGACCGTGGCGAAGGCCAACAGGGTGCCCATCGACACCAGTTCGCCCAGCACGTTCAGCGGCACCAGGCCGGCCAGTGCGGCGGCGATCACGCCGACCACGATCGTGGCCCAATAGGGGGTGCGGAAACGAGCGTGGACCTTGCCGAAGAACTTCGGCAGCAGGCCGTCGCGGGAAATGGTGTAGGCGATGCGGGTCTGGCCCATCATCATCACCAGCACCACCGAGGACAGGCCGGCGATGGCGCCGATCTCGACCAGGGTCTTCAGCCAGGACAGGGTCGGGTAGGGCTCCAGCGCGGTGGCCACCGGCTTGTCGGTGCCCAGCAGGTGGTACGGCATCATGCCGGTCAGCACCGCGCAGACGATGATGTAGACGATGGTGCACACGGCCAGCGAGCCGAGCAGGCCGATCGGCATGTTGCGCTGGGGATCCTTGGTTTCGCCGGCGGCGGTGGAAACCGCGTCGAAGCCGATGTAGGCGAAGAACACGATGGTGGCCGCGCGGAAGATGCCGCTCCAGCCGAACTCACCCGGCACGCCGGTGTTTTCCGGAATGAAGGGCTGCCAGTTGGCCGGATCGATGTGGGCCGCGCCGATGCCGATGAACAGGCAGATGACGGTGACCTTGATCGCCACGATGATGGCGTTGACGAACGCCGACTGGGTCACGCCCACGTACAGCAGGCCGGACACCGCCGCCACGATCAGCACTGCCGGCAGGTTGAACAGCTTGCCGGAAGAGACGAACTCGCTGCCGGTCCAGGCGATGGGCGCGGCGCTGAGCAGGTCCGGGAAGGGCATGTGCAGCGTGGTGGTGATGAAGCTGATCAGGTAGGCCGACCAACCCACCGCGACCGACGCCGAGGCGAACAGGTACTCCAGCACCAGGCACCAGCCGATGAACCAGGCCATGCCCTCGCCGAGGGTGGCGTAGGAGTAGGAGTAGGCACTGCCGGAGACCGGCATCATCGCCGCGAACTCGGCGTAGCACAGGCCCGCCAGGGCACAGGCGAAACCGGCCAGCACGAAGGACAGCATCACCGCCGGGCCGGCGTGGTTGGCCGCGGCCTGGCCGGTCAGCACGAAGATACCAGCGCCGATCACCGCACCCACGCCCAGCAGGATGAGGTGTTTAGCCGTGAGGGTCCGTTTCAACGTGGCTTCGCCGTCCAGGCTGCCTTCGATGGGTTCGCCGGCATCGACGTGCCCGGCCGGCTGGACCGGCTTGACCCTCAACAGAGCTTTCAGCATGCAGTACTTCCTAATGATCGGATGGGGTGGGCCGCCGATACGTTGCCGGCAACCTTGAATGGTGAAGGGCGTGCGAACGGCCCGCTGTACCTTAGCCAAAGCTGAAGCCAACGCACAAGCGCAATCGCAACAATGAACGGCGATAATGAGCAGTATTTTTCCGAACCGCCCCCATTCATGCGCCAGACCGCCGAAACCCTTGCCGTGCTTGACGATCGCCTGCGCGGCCTGTTGCGGGACTACGCCCGCCGCGAGCCCGCCCACGATGCACTGGCTGCCGAATTCGGCACATTGCTGGACGATCCAGAAGATCCGTTCCGTCGCGAACGGCTGGCCGGGCATTTCACCGCCAGCTGCTGGCTGGTCAGTGCCGACGGCCAGCGCCTGCTGCTCACCCATCACCGAAAGCTGCAGCGCTGGCTGCAGCTGGGCGGTCACGCCGACGGCGACCGTGATCTGGCGCAGGTGGCGCTGAAGGAAGCCGAGGAGGAGTCCGGGCTGAGCGGCCTGGTACTGGAAGACCCGGCCATCTTCGATCTGGACAAGCACTGGATTCCGGAGCGCAAGGACGTGCCGGGGCACTGGCACTACGACGTGCGTTTCGTGATCCGGGCGCTGGGTGGCGAGGCCTTCGTGCTCAGCGAGGAATCGCTCGACCTGGCCTGGCGGCCGGTGACCGAAGTCGCGGCCGACCCCGAATCGGATGAATCCATGCAGCGCATGGCGCGCCGCTGGCTGGCACGTTGAAAAAAGGGGACGGAGGGGATTAAGTCGTTAATGCATAAACGACTTAATCCCCTCCGTCCCCTTTTT
>NZ_JBHHMJ010000082.1:0-3336 GCF_042136455.1 Stenotrophomonas sp. 3diitr2024 | reverse complement strand
GGTGTCAGCCGCATGGATGCGGCTGCCAAGCCTACATGGACGTACTTGCGGCGTCCCCGCAATCCGACACCGCCCCGCCATTCCACGGAATGCCCGCTTTTGACGTTGCCGTTGCTTGCAGCCTCGGCAGGTGCAGGGCGCAGCCCTGCCGATACCCTTAACCGGCCGGTGGGCAATAAGCCTTGATGGCCGCCTCCGCCAATCCCTTCTGCGCGGTGTGCTGCTCCGGGGTCAACGGGGTATCGGCCTTGCCATCACCATCGGTGTCCTGCATCACCTGGCCACCGCCGTCCAGCAGGGCCAGGTTGGCCCGGGCCGTGCTGCACTGCTCGGGAACCGGCGCGGCCGGGGTCTCGGTGCTGGCCGCGGCCTGCGGGGTGCGGGCCTGCTCGCGGGTCTCGTACTTCTTGCCCGCCGGTGGGGTCTCCGAGTACTGGGTCACGCCATGGGCGTCCTTCCATTTGTAGACGGGACCAGCCACGGCGTTGGCACTGGCCAATAGCAGCAGGCATCCAAGGCAGGACAGGGCACGCATGGCAAACTCCACGGAATGGGCGTAGAACGCCGATTGCAGCATTGGCGCCGAGCACTGGCAAGTCGATTAAACTGGATTCCATGGACCCGATCACACCGCCGCCGCGCTCGCGCACGATTTACCTGCTGCCCAACCTGTTCACCACCGCCGGCCTGTTCGCCGGTTTCTACGCGATCATCGCCGCGGCCAACGGGGATTTCGTCAATGCCAGCATCGCCGTGTTCGTGGCGGCGGTGATGGATGGCCTGGACGGGCGCGTGGCGCGCCTGACCGGTACCAGCAGCGAATTCGGCGTGCAGTACGACTCGCTGGCCGACCTGGTCAGCTTCGGCATGGCCCCGGCGCTGGTGATGTACCACTGGTCGCTGTCGTGGCTGAAGTTCGATGATCCGCTGCTCGGCCGCGTCGGCTGGGCCGTGGCCTTCCTGTATGCGGCCTGCGCGGCACTGCGCCTGGCCCGCTTCAACACGCAGGTGGCGGTGGTCGACAAGCGCTGGTTCGTTGGCCTGGCCAGCCCGGCCGCAGCGGGCCTGATGATGTCCTTCGTCTGGGCGTTCGCCGACGGCAACCTGGGCTGGGATGGCAACCAGCTGCGCTACGTGGCGCTGGCGGTGACGATCATCGCTGCGCTGCTGATGGTCAGCCGTATCCGTTTCTGGAGCTTCAAGGGCGGCGCGGCCAAGGGCACCCGTTCGGATCGCGTGCCGTTCCTGGTGCTGGCGCTGGTGCCGGTCGCCATTGCCATCGCGGTGATCGACCTGCCGCGCGTGCTGTTCGCGGTCGGCATCCTGTACGCCCTGTCCGGCCCGGTGATGTGGGCCGTGCAGCGCCTGCGCAAGAAGCCCGAGGCCGCGTGAGCCAGGACCTGCCCGTGCTGTGGTCGCCGGCCCAGCAGGCCTGGCTGCAGGCCATGGGCTATACCGTCTATCACGACGGCCAGCTGGCTGCCGAGCTGGATGCCGCATTGCAGTTGAGCGTGGCCGAAGCCGAGGCCAGTGTTGCCCCGCCGGAACCGGAGCCGGTGCGGGCCGCTGTGCCGCCGCGCGACGCCCGCGCCGCGACCGCGACCGCAGTACGCGCGGAACGCCCGGCTCCGCCGCGCCGCGAAACGCCGGTCAGTGCCCCGGATACCGTGCCGGCGGCTGAGCGCCCGCTGCCCAGCGGCAACGCACGACAGCCGGTGGTACGCCTGCCCGATCGCCTGCAGATCGCGCTGCTGCGCGCGTCCGGCTGCAACCCGAACGACCCGGCGACGCAGGTGCTGATGGACAGCTGGCCGCTGGACCAGCTGCGCCGTGACCCGGCCGCCAAGCGTGCGCTGTGGCCGCAGCTGCGTGCCCTGCGCAAGCGGGGTGCGCGGTGAGCGCGGTGACCCGGCCCGGCCCGGTCAGCCTGCGTGCGCTGCGCGAGAGCGACCTCAATGCTGTGATGGCGATCGAGCTGCGGGGCTATCCTTTTCCCTGGACCCGCGGCATCTTCATCGACTGCCTGCGCGCCGGCTATCCCGGCCTGGCGATGGAGCGCGATGGCCTGCTGGTCGGCTATGGCGTGCTCAGCATCGCCGCGGATGAAGCGCACGTGCTCAACATCTGCATCGACCCGCTGGCACAGTCGCGCGGGCTGGGCCGCCAGCTGCTGCGCGCGATGGTGCAACTGGCCGCCGACCGTGGTGCCCAGCGCGTCTTCCTGGAGGTGCGTCCGTCCAACACGCCGGCGCTGGCGCTGTACCACAGCGAAGGCTTCAACGAGATCGGCCGCCGCCCGCGTTACTATCCGGCCGCACAGGGCCGCGAGGACGCGGTGGTGATGGCCATCGAGCTGGTCGACGGCGACCTGCAGGTGATGCCGCCGCTGTGACGCAGACGGGTTGCCGGCCAGCGGCCGGCACTACCAACGCGCCCATCACGCCAGGCGCAACGCCAGCACGCCACCGACGATGAGCGACGCTGCCAGCCAGCGCGCGCGTGGTATCCGTTCGCGCAGCAGGAACACCGAGATCAGCAGCGCGAACAGGATCGAGGATTCGCGCAGCGCCGAGATCATCGCCACCGGCGCCTGGGTCATGGCCCACAACGCCATCGCATAGGAGGCGGTGGTGCCGACGCCACCGGCCAGTCCCAGCGGCCAATGCTGCCGCGCATAGTCCAGTACCGCGCCGCCGCGCGTGTACAACGCCCACAGCGGCAGCGGAATGCCCGACAGCAGGAACAACCACAGCGTGTAGCTGAGCGCGCTGCCGGACTGCCGTGCACCCTGCGCATCGACCAGCGTGTAGGTGGCGATCATCGCTGCGGTCAGCAGCGGCAGGCGCAGTTGGCCGCCACGCGCACCCACTGCCATGCACAGGATGCCGGTGCTCACCAGCACCACACCCAGCCACGCTGCAGCGGGCAATGGTTCACCGAGCAGGGTGCCCGCCAGTGCGACCAGGATCGGCGCGCTGCCACGCATCAGCGGGTAGGCCAGGCTCATGTCGACCTGCTGGTAACAGCGTGCGACCAGCCCGTAATAGATCACCTGCAACAGCACCGATGCGCCCAGCCAGGGCCAGCTGTGCGCGGCGGGAAAAGGCAGGAAGGGCAGGGCGGCGGCCGACAGCAGCGCGGCGCTGCCGGTGACCAGCACGGTGCCGAGGAACTTGTCCGGCCCGCGCTTGACGATCGCATTCCAGCTGGCATGCAGTGCCGCAGCGGCGAGAACCAGCAGGAAGATCGAAAGAGGCATCCGGCGATGATGCCATGCGGCGGAAATGGAAACGCCGGGCATCGCCCGGCGTTTCCGATTCCGCTTGGGTGGGTGCC
>NZ_JBHHMJ010000068.1:0-21259 GCF_042136455.1 Stenotrophomonas sp. 3diitr2024 | reverse complement strand
CGCCATGGATGGCGCCATCGAGCCCCCATGGACGGGTTCACGGCGTGTCCTGCCTACCCACACCGCCCCGCCATCCCACGGAATGCCGCTTTTGCTGTTGCTGTTGCTGTTGCTGTTGCCGGCCAGCGGCCGGCACTACCGTTCAACGCTCAGCCCCTGCGCCGCTCGATCAGGTTCAACAGTGGCCCGGTCATCGCCGTTGTCACCAGCGCCATGATCACCAGCACCGCGAACAGCCGGTCACCGAGCAGGCCAAGTTCGTAACCCAGGTTGAGCACGATCAGCTCCATCAGGCCACGGGTGTTCATCAGTGCACCCAGCCGCCACGCCTCACGGGCGGGCATGCCGGCACTGCGTGCGGCACTGAAGGTACCCAGCAGCTTGCCCGTCGTGGCTACCGCGATCACCACCACGCACAACAGGACATCGCTGGCCTGCAGCGTATCGGCGCGCATGCGCAGGCCGGTCATGGCGAAGAACAGTGGCAGCAGCAGCGTCACCGCGAACGGTTCGACGCGCGCCATCAGCAGGCCGCGCAACTGTGCGTTGGACGATACCGCTACGCCCGCCGCGAACGCACCGAACAGCGCATGGATGCCGAGCATTTCAGTGACCAGCGCACTGCCCAGCGACAGCAGCAGGATGCCGAGCAGCCAGCGTCCCTCACGGCCCGGCGCGATCTGCTGGCGGGCGAACCACGGCTTCACCAGCCCCAGCATCAGCGCCACGAACGCGACCACGCACAGCAGGTTGAGGCTGGCCGGCAGCCATCCGCTGGCCTGGGCGGCGGCCACGATCAGTGCCAGCAGGCACCATGCGGTGGCATCGCCCAAAGCCGCGCAGGCAATCGCGGTCTGGCCCAGCGACGTCTGCGTGATGCCACGGTCGGCGAGGATGCGCAGCAGCACCGGGAACGCGGTGATGCTCATCGAGATGCCGACGAAAAGTGCGAATGCGGTGAAGCCCACCCCCTGTGGGCCGTGCTGCGGGTACAGCCAGATCGCCAGGGCGACGCCAAGCACGAACGGCACCGCGATGCCGGCATGACTGACCGTAAAGGCAAAACGCCGGCGTCCACGCAGCGCCGCCAGGTCCAGCTCGGCACCGGCCACCAGCAGGAACATCAGCACACCCAACTGGCTGAGCATGCCCAGCGGGCCCAGCGAGCTGGGCGGGAACAGAGCTCCATGCAGCGGCGGCAACAGGCTGCCGAGCATCAATGGGCCCATCATCAGGCCGGCGGCCATCTCGCCGATCACCGCCGGTTGTCCAAAGTGCTTGAGCAGCGCGCCTGCGCCCTTGGCCACCAGCAGCAGCACCAGCAGCTGCAGCAGGAACAGGCCCAGCGGCGACGCCAGATGCTGCAACCAGGTGGCTTCGGCCGTGGCCGTGGCCGTGGCGCGGGCAACAGCCTCGGGCGCCGCCGGCCCGGCATAACGGGCCAGCAGCACGCCAGCCAGCAGCGGGACCCCAGCCCAGGCCAGGTAGCGCCATCCCCACTTCGTCGGTGGCGCCGGGCCCCCGCTGTGTACGTCCATGAACATTCCCCAATGTGCAGGGGGGCGATCATACAAAAAGGGGACGGAGGGGATTAAGTCGTTGGTGGCACAAGCGCCCCGCCCCCCCTCCGTCCCTTTTTCGGGGCTTACGCCAGTGCCTGCTCGTGCACGCCAGCGATCGCACGCCCCGACGGATCTGCAGCAGCGGCGAAGCTGGCATCCCACGCGATCGCCGCTGGCGACGAGCAGGCGATGGACTTGCCACCCGGCACGGTCTCGGCGGCCGCCCGGCTCGGGAAGAACTGCTCGAACAGATGACGGTAGTAGTAGGCCTCCTTGGTCTGCGGCGGGTTGTGCGGGAAGCGCTTGTCGGCCGCTGCCAGCACACGGTCGCTCACCTGAGCTTCGGCATGCGCCTTCAGCCCGTCGATCCAGCCATAGCCAACGCCATCGCTGAACTGCTCCTTCTGCCGCCACAGGATGCTGTCCGGCAGGTAGCCTTCGAACGCCTCGCGCAGCACCGCCTTCTCGATGCGGCGGCTACCAAAGCCTGCACCGACCATCTTGTGCGCGGCGTCGAAGCGCATCGCCACATCGAGGAATTCGCGATCCAGGAACGGCACCCGCGGCTCCACACCCCAGGCCATCATCGACTTGTTGGCGCGCAGGCAGTCGTAGTTGTGCAGCGCGTCGAGCTTGCGCACCAGCTCGTCGTGGAACTCACGCGCATCCGGCGCCTTGTGGAAGTACAGGTAACCACCGAAGATCTCGTCGCTGCCCTCGCCGGAAAGCACCATCTTCACCCCCATGGCCTTGATCCGCCGTGCCAGCAGGAACATCGGCGTCGATGCGCGGATGGTGGTGACGTCGTAGGTTTCGATATGGCGGATCACTTCCGGCAGTGCATCAAGGCCCTCCTCGAAGGTGTACTCGAAGCCGTGATGCACGGTGCCCAGCGCCTCGGCGGCGATGGCGGCAGCGGCCAGATCGGGAGAGCCCTTCAAGCCGATCGCGAATGAGTGCAGGCGCGGCCACCAGGCTTCGGTCTGCCCCCCATCCTCGATGCGACGACGTGCATAGCGCGCGGCCACCGCCGCCACCAGCGACGAGTCCAGGCCACCAGACAGCAGCACGCCGTACGGCACATCGCTCATCAGCTGGCGTTCCACCGCATGCTCGAAGGCCTGGCGCAGCTCGGCCAGATCGGCCTGGCGACCCTGCACGTCAGCGTAGTCGCGCCACGGCTGCTGGTAGTAGCGCACCAGCTCACCACTGGCACTGTCGAAATAGTGGCCCGGCGGGAACTGGGCGACGTCGGCACAGGTATCGACCAGTGCCTTCATTTCCGAGGCGACGCGCAGGCGTCCCTGGGCATCGTGGCCCCAGTACAGCGGCACCACGCCGACCGGGTCGCGCGCCACCAGCACACGACCGGCACCACGGTCCCACAGCGCGAATGCGAAGATGCCATTGAGCTGCTCCAGCCACTGCGCCGGCGAAGCGCCCTGGCGGTACAGCGCATTGATCACTTCACAGTCCGAACCGGTCTGGAAGTCATAGGCGGTGGTCAGTGCGGCCTTCAGTTGCTGGTGGTTGTAGATCTCGCCGTTGACCGCCAGCGCCAGCTGGCCGTCGGCCGACAGCAGTGGTTGCGAGCCGCCGGCCGGGTCGACGATGGCCAACCGCTCGTGGACCAGCAGCGCGCCTTCGTCAAGATACACGCCGCTCCAGTCCGGGCCGCGGTGGCGCTGGCGCTGCGACAGTTCCAGCGCATGGCGGCGCAGGGCCGGAAGATCGTCACCGGCCTGCAGGCCGAAGATTCCGAAGATCGAACACATGGGGGAGCTCCTGTTGGGGGAATTTCACGGGTGGGAGGGTGTTCGACCGGCCATCCAGGCCCGGGTGGGGCTGCGCCCGGGCACAAAAAAAACCCGCATCGACCGATGCGGGTTTTCTGGTGTCCGGGCGTGTGTTGCTGTCTATCTACCCAGGGCGCAGTCCCGCATCGGCCGCGCACGATTATTCGCGCGCAGATTATTGCGGTTGTTGTTATTGACGGCGGTGGCCAGGCGGATCGACATGGCATCGACCCTACCCCGGTTTCCGGCACGGCGCAACCGTTGCGTTGGCAACCAGGTGAAGGTGTGCCGACCAACGGTCGGCACCCAGCAGTCGGCACCCACAGGGGTAGCGCCGGGCCGTGCCCGGTGCCATGCCTCACACCAGCAGCCGCTCCACCAGCCGCTGGTACAGCCCCGGCAGTGCTTCCAGTTCGTCCACGCGCACGTTCTCGTCAACCTGGTGGATGCTGGCGTTGACCGGCCCCACTTCGATGCACTGCGCGCCCAATGGCGCGATGAAGCGGGCATCGGAGGTGCCGCCGCCAGTGCTTTCCTCCGGTGCACGGCCGATGTGCTCGGCCAGCACCGCACGCGCAGTGGCGCGCAGCGTGCCTTCCGGGGTGTAGAACGGTTCGCCGCTGCGATGCCACTTCAGCGTGTACTGCAGGGCATGCCGATCCAGCAGCGCGGTGATCTCCGCTTCCAGTTTCGGCGCATCCCAGTGCGGGTTGTAGCGGATGTTGAAATCCACCTCGAGCTCGCCGGGAATCACATTGTTGGCGCCCGTACCGGCATGGATGTTGGAGACCTGCAGGCTGGTCGGCGGGAAACTCTCGTAGCCGTCATCCCAGCGCCGTGCGCTCAGCTCGGCCAGGGCGGGCGCCGCCTGGTGGATCGGGTTGCGTGCCTTCTCCGGGTACGCCACATGGCCCTGTACGCCCTGCACCCGCAGCTTGGCCGACAGGCTGCCACGACGGCCCACGCGCAGCAGGTCACCGAGCGTCGCGGTCGACGACGGCTCGCCGGTGATGCACCAGTCGATGCGTTGGCCGCGCTCGGCGAACAGCCGTGCGACGTGGCGCACGCCATCGATGGCATCGCCCTCCTCGTCGCTGGTCAGCAGCACCGCCAGCGTGCCGGGATGATCGGGATGCGCGGCCACGAACTGCTCGGCCGCCACCACGAACGCCGCCACGCTGCCCTTCATGTCGGCGGTGCCACGGCCGTACAGCACGCCATCGCGGATCTGCGGCGTGAACGGGTCGCTGGCCCACGCCTCGCGCGGGCCCGCCGGCACCACGTCGGTGTGGCCCAGCAGCACCAGCACCGGCGCGCCCTGGCCATGGGTCGCCCACAGGTTGTCGACCTCGCCCAGCCGCAGGTGATCGCACTGGAACCCGGCCTGCTTCAGGCGTGCCGCCAGCAGTGCCTGGCAGCCGGCATCGTCCGGCGTCACCGAGGGCCGTGCGATCAGTTCGCAGGTCAGGTCGAGGACCGCGCTCATGCGTCACCCACGCCGAAGCGGGCCTTGAAGCCATTGTCACTGAAACCCTGGCTGACCGTGCCGTCGGCGGTGACCACCAGCGGGCGCTTGATCAGCTGCGGGTACTCGCGCAGCAGCAGCTTCCATTCCGCCTCGGAATCTGCGGCCTTGCGGTTGTCCGGCAGCTGCCGCCAGGTGGTTGAGGACCTGTTGACCATCGCGGCCAGGCCACCCAGCTGCTCAGCCCACGCCAGCAGTGTTTCCGGGCTCGGCTTGTTGTCGCGGTAGTCGACGAAGGTGTACGGCACGCCGAAGCGGTCCAGCCACTTGCTCGCCTTCTTGCAGGTATCGCAGTTCTTCAAACCGTAGACAGTGGTACTCATGGCCATCTGTGATGCTGGAAAACAGAGGCCCAGAATCTCACAACAGGCGCTCGGACACGACCCGGAACGGTACCCTTGGCAGCCGGAAGGCCAGCCCCTCGTGCAGCGCCACGTCCATCGCCTGCAGGCGCGGGCACTGCAGTTCGCCTTCCAGCTGCAGCGGCTGCAGGCTGTCGACATCCACCTGCAGTGCGATGCGGGTGCTGGCCCAGCGCCGGTCGCAGGTGCGCGCAATGGCCTCATCCTGGCAGGTCAGGAAGCGCAGCAGGGCCTGATGGCCCCCGAAGCCCCCCCGCCACGCCCCTTCCTCCCAGCCCGCAGCGGCCCGCCACTGCAGGTGCAGCGCAGGCGCACTCCCCTGCCCGCCTTCGATCAGGGTGTGCCCATCGCCATCGACGCGCACCACATGCTCGAAGCGCGTGGACAGGTGGGGCTGCATGGCATCGCTGAAAGCGCGCGCGCCGGCGACGAAGGCCAGCTGGTCCATCACGTTGCGATCGAACAGCACGACCGGGGTCCCGCCCGGATCATCGTCACGGCGCAGGTACCAGCGCCAGTTGCTCTGCCCTGGCGACGGCATCAGGCAGCGCAGCGGTCCCGCCAGCGCCGGCCCGAAGTGGCCATGGCGATAGCTGAGAACGGTGTAAGGCGTGCGTCCGGCATGGACCACGTAGTGATGGCCTGGTGGCGCTGGCGGGGCATGGCGCACATCGACCCACCAGCTCGCGTAGACCACGTCGCGCACGTCGCTGACCAGCACCGGCATCGGCCAGCGCCGCGACAGTGCCCGGCGCAACCGGGTCCAGCGCGGAGCGTGCAGCAGGCGCGGCAGCATCCGTCCGAACGCGTTGTCGGACGGATGCCGGTAGATCGCGGACTGCGCCAGCTCCTCCGGCGCACTCACCTTCAGTCGGCCAGGCCGCGCAGCAGGTCGTTGACGCTGGTCTTGCTGCGGGTCTTGGCATCAACCTGCTTGACGATCACCGCGCAGTACAGCGAGTGGGTGCCGTCCTTGCTCGGCAGCGAGCCGGACACCACCACGCTGTACGGCGGGATGTAGCCGTAGCTGATCTCGCCGGTGGCGCGGTTGTAGATGCGGGTGCTCTGGCTGAGGAACACGCCCATGCCGATCACACTGTGGTGGCCCACCACCACGCCCTCCACCACTTCCGAACGCGCACCGATGAAGCAGTGGTCCTCGATGATGGTCGGGCTGGCCTGCAGCGGCTCCAGCACGCCGCCGATGCCGGCGCCGCCGGACAGGTGGCAGTGCTGGCCGATCTGCGCGCAGGAACCGACGGTGGCCCAGGTATCGACCATGGTGCCTTCGCCGACGTAGGCGCCGATGTTGGTGAAGCTCGGCATCAGCACTACGTCCTTGCCGAAGTACGTGCCGCGGCGGGCGATCGCACCGGGCACAACGCGCACGCCGCCACGGCGGAACTTCGCTTCGTCATAGCCGGCGAAGCGCGACTCGACCTTGTCCCAGAACGGTGCCGGTCGTGCATCGACCACCGCCATGTCGTTGACGCGGAAATACAGCAGCACGGCCTTCTTCAGCCACTCGTTGACCTTCCAGCCGCCCTGGCCGTCCGGCTCGGCGACGCGGAATTCACCGCTCTCGAGACCGTCGATCACGCGGTTGACCAGCGGCCTGGTCGAGCCTTCCAGCTCATGCAGGGTCAACGTGGCGCGGCGCTCGAAGGCGCTTTCGATGCCGAACTTGAGTTCTTCCACGCCGGGTGCCGACGGCTTGCGCAGCGACTTGCGGGCGATGGTTTCGGCGCGGACGGCTTCCGCGCTCTTGGCCGGGGCCGGCTTCTTCACAGCACGCTTGACCGCAGCCATTTTCTTCGCCGGGGCCTTCACCGCAGCGGCCTTCTTCGGCGCAGTGGCCTTCTTTGCGGCCGGTGCGGCTGCAGCAGGTTTCCGGGCCGCTGCGCTCTTGGGGGTCGCGGCGGTCTTCTTGGCGGGCTTGGTGGCCATCAGGCGGGGTCTCCGGCGTTTCGATCAGGGTCCAGGCAGGCCAGCATTGCGTCATGCAGCTGCTGCCGGGCAGGTTCAGTCAGGGGGAGGTCGTGTTCGTCACTGATCACGAAGGTGTCTTCGGCGCGCTCGCCGAACGTGGCAATGCGCGCATCATGCACGCGCAGGCCCTGGTTGCGCAGCACGAACGCCACATCGGCCAGCAGGCCGGGACGGTCGGGAGCGACCAGGGCAAAACGGGTTGCGCCCGGTTCATCGCGGAACTCGATGCGCGGAGCGAAGCGGAAGTGCCGCAGTTGCCGCGGTACCACACGGCGCGACGGCCGCAGGCGCGCCAGGTCACCACTGAGTGCCTCGCGCAGCGCCGCCTCCAGGTTGGCACTGCTGCCATCGGCAAACGTGTCGGCCGGGTTCACTTCGAAGGTATCGAAGATGGTATCGGCCGGACCGTCCAGCACGCGTGCGCGGTGAATGCCATAGCCCTTGCGGTCCAGGGTCATCACGATCGCGGCGAACAGGCCGTCGCGGTCGGGCGAGTGCACGAATACTTCCAGCGCCGGGTCATCCACACTGATCCGGCGCACCTTCACCAGCGCCTGGCCCTGCTTCACCGGTACCAGCGCGGCTGCTTGCCAGGCCAGCTGCTCGGGGCGCAGACGAATGAAGCCCTCATCCGGCATCACCGCGAACTGGCGATCGATGGTGGCATCGTCGTAACCCTGCTCGCGCACCAGTGCGCGCACGCTGTCACGTGCCTCGGCCACGCGTTCGGCGGCCGGTACCGGATGCTCCAGCCCCTCGCGCAGCGCGCGCCGGGTGGCGAAGTACAGGTCGGCCAGCAGGCGGTCCTTCCAGGCATTCCACAGCTTCGGGCTGGTGCCGGCGATGTCGGCACAGGTCAGCAGGTACAGGTAGTCCAGGCGGTCGCGGCTGCCGACCAGAGTGGCGAAGCGATGGATCACCACCGGATCGGCGATGTCCTGCTTCTGCGCGGTCACCGACATGCGCAGATGCTGTTCGACCAGCCATGCCACCAGCTCGGTATCGGTGCCACTGAGCGCATGCGCCTGGCAGAACGCACGCGCGTCCACCGCACCCAGTTCCGAGTGGTCGCCGCCGCGGCCCTTGGCGATGTCATGGAACAGGCCAGCCAGCAGCAGCAGTTCCGGCTTGCGCAGGCGTGGCCACACTTCGTGCGCGATCGAGAAGCGCTCGTCGGCACGGCTGCTGGCGAACTGGCCGATGTTGCGCAGGACCATCAGCGTGTGCTGGTCGACCGTATAGACATGGAACAGGTCGAACTGCATGCGCCCGCTGACCTGGGCAAACGCGGGGATCCACTGGCCAAGCACGCCCAGCCGCGCCATGCGCGAAAGCGTGTCGACCGGGCGCTGGCCGCGCAGCAGGGACAGGAACTGCTCGCGTGCATCGGCATCGGCCTGGTCGTAGGCCGGCAACAACGGCAGCGCTTCGGCCAGCGCGCGCGCGGTCAGCGAATGCAGGCCTCGCACCTGTGGATTGTTGGCCCAGCTGGAAAACAGGGCGAACACCTGGCCGATGTCACCGCGCGGCCAGTCGGCCTCGTTGGCGGCCAGGTAGCCGCGGCGCAGGGAGAAGCCCACGGTCAGCGGTTCCGGCTGGGCCTCGCCATCGAACTGTTCCTCGAAGCGCTGCAGCAGGCGGTCGCTGATCCGGCGCACCACCAGCGCGGCGCGGTAGAAGCCCTGCATCATTTTCTCGACACCGAGATTCTCGGCATCGTCTTCGAAGCCCAGGCGCGCGGCCAGGGTCTTCTGGTAATCGAAACGCAGGCGCTCTTCCGGGCGGCGCGCGACCAGGTGCAGGCCGAAGCGCAGCCGCGCCAGCACCGCACGCTCGCGCTTCAGCGCAGCCGCTTCGTCGGCACCCAGGTGGCCCAAGCCGACCAGCGCTTCCAGGTCGCGTACGCCGAAGGCGCGCAGCGCCATCCAGCCCAGCGTGTTGAGATCGCGCAGGCCGCCGGGACCATCCTTGATATCCGGCTCCAGGTTGTCGGCAGTATCGCCGAAGCGCTGGTGGCGGTTGCGCAGCTCTTCCAGCTTGGCCAGGAAGAAGGCACGCGCCGGCCACAGCTCGCGGTCGTCGATGGCCTCGCGCAGCGCACGGCGCGCTGCATCATCAGCCAGGATCGGACGCGCCTCGATCAGCGCGGTCAGCACGGTCTGGTCAGCCGCCGCCTCGCGGCACTGCAATGCAGAACGCACCGCATGGCTGACCGCCAATCCGCAGTCCCACAGCAGCGCGAACAGGCGTGCCAATGCCGCTTCATGCGCCAGTTGTGCGGGCGGGTCGCCGAACACCAGCAGGTCGATGTCCGAACGCGGAAACAGTTCCCCCCGGCCATAGCCACCGACCGCGAACAGCGACAGGCCGCTGTCGGCCGGCAGGCAACGCTGCCAGGCCAGGCGGATCAGATGGTCGGCCGCGCGCGCCCGCAGCGCCAGCAGGCGCTCGATGTTGTCGCCCTGGTCGAAGCGGCGATACAGGCGCGCGTCGGCCTGCTGCAGCGCCTGGCGCGCGGCAGCAGCCCAATCCGGGTCGTTGAGCGACGCGGCCGGCGTGTCCAGCAGCGAACTCGCCGGCAGCATCGTCAGGAGACCTGCGACTCGCCCGGCGACAGCGTCAGCACGTCGACGCCGGTCTCGGTGACCGCGACCATGTGCTCCCACTGCGCCGACAGCTTGCGGTCCTTGGTCACCACGGTCCAGCCATCCGGCAGCACCTTGTTGTAGCGGGTACCCTCGTTGATCATCGGCTCGATGGTGAAGGTCATGCCCGGCTGCAGCACCAGGCCCTGGCCCGGGCGGCCGTAATGCACCACCTGCGGCTCGTCGTGGTAGACCTTGCCGATGCCGTGGCCGCAGTACTCGCGCACCACGCTGAAACGCTCGCCTTCGGCATAGCTCTGGATGGCATGGCCGATGTCGCCCAGGGTGGCCCCCGGGCGCACCGCGCGGATGCCGCGCCACATGGCTTCGTACGTGGTTTCCACCAGGCGGCGGGCCATCACCGACGGGGTGCCGACGAAGTACATGCGGCTGGTGTCGCCGTGCCAGCCGTCCTTGATGACGGTGACGTCGATATTGATGATGTCGCCATCCTTGAGCACCTTCCCTTCGCTGGGGATGCCGTGGCAGATGACATTGTTGACCGAGGTGCACACGGTCTTCGGGAAGCCGCGGTAGCCGACGTTGGCCGGAATCGCGCCCTGCACGTTCACGATGTGGTCGTGGCAGATGCGGTCCAGTTCCTCGGTGGTGACACCGGGCTTGACGTGGGGGGTGACGATGTCGAGCACTTCGCTGGCCAGGCGGCCGGCGATGCGCATCATCTCGATTTCCTGCGGGGTTTTCAGATTCACGCTCATGGCACCCATTATCGCCGATCCGGCCGCAATCTGAACGAACGCCACCCAACTGCCGATCCGGGTCATGCACCGGCAATGAAAGTGAAAGCGTGATGGCCTCCGCTCTTTCGTCTGCCTAATTATCACGGATTACAGACACTTACGCCTCCTAAGCTGGACCCACCGTCGTCCAAGCGGCACCGAACGTGCCGTCTTCGCCTTGTTCAACGGACCTTCGGGTCAGGGAGGTTGTTCATGCGATCCCCAGTTCGATCCCCGCTGGCATGGGCCGTGGCCGGGTTCCTGCTGTCCAGCCCGGCAATGGCCGCCGACACCACCACCTTCAATGTCACCCTGGTGGTCACCAAGGCCTGCACCATCACGGCGGCGGCCGCGACCAACGTGGACTTCGGCACCGCGGCATCAACCACCACCACGCCCACCCTGGGCCAGGGCACGGTAACCGCCCAGTGCTCGGCACTGACCCCGTACACGATCTCGCTGAATGCGGGCGCCAATGCCAGCACCGCCAATGACGTCACCACTCGGCGGATGAAGAACACCAATGCGGCGGTGACCGCCAACAACTACGTCGGCTACCAGCTCTACCAGGATGCCGCACATACCCTGGTCTGGGGCGCCACAACCGGCACCAACACCCAGGCCGGCATCGGCACCGGCCTGGCCGTGCCTTACATCGTCTACGGCCAGATCCTGAACCTGAGCACCAACAACCCTGCCGCCGGTAGCTACCTGGATACGGTTACCGCCACGATCACCTATTGATGGAGCACGCCCGCATGGCCGGATCCCGCCCGTGGCGCGCCACCGGCGTGGCGCTGCTCGCCCTGTACCTGCTCGCCATCGCGGCCGCCGGCGCTACCAGCCTGCAGGTGGCCCCGACCAGCCTGCAGCTGGAAGCCCGCCAGCGTGCCGGCGAATTGTGGCTGACCAACAGCGGCACCTCACCGGTGAAGCTGCAGGTACGCGTGTTCCGCTGGGTGCAGCAGGACGGCCAGGAACAGCTGCTGCCCACCGATGCGTTGATGGCCACTCCGCCGATGCAGGAACTGGCCGCCGGACAGCAGCAGCTGGTGCGGGTCATGCGTGCGGACAAGGAACCGCCAGCGGCACAGCAACATTACCGCCTGATCGTTGACGAGGTGCCCGACCTGGCCACCCGCGCGGGTGGCATGCAGTTCGTCCTGCGCTATTCGATCCCGGTGTTCGTGCAGCCCTCGGCCGGCACGCTGGCGCCGCAGCTGCAGGCCCGGCTGGTAAAGCTGGCGGACGGCCGCAACGGCGTCGAAGTAGCCAATTCGGGCAACAGTTACGCTCAGATCGCCGATCTCGCGCTGGGCAGCGCCACGCGCCCGCGCATCGTCCATCCCGGGCTGCTGGGCTACGTACTGCCCGGCCAGGTGATGCGCTGGCCGATCGAACGCACGGCGATCGACCGCGACAACGACCAGATCACGGCCAAGCTCAATGGCGAGTCGGAACAGACGCCACTGTCGCCCCCACCGGCTCGCTGAGGCGTTGATGGGCGCGCTGTTGGCTGCCCTGGCTCCCGCGGCGACCGAGGCCGCCGATGTGTCCGGCGTGGCCACGGCTGCTGATGTTTCCGGCGTGTCGGCCGATGCGATCCTGCCCGCCCCCACCCCACTGACCGCCAGCCAGACGCTGTACCTGGATGTGTCGCTCAACAGCACGCCGCGCGGCCTGCTGCCGTTCACCGAGAACCGTGGCCGGCTGCAGGCCAGCCCCGAAGTGCTGCGCCAGCTCGGCTTCAACGCCAGCGGCGATGCACCGGTCTACCTGGACCAGATCAGCGGTGCGGTGGTGCGCTACGACGCCCACATGCAGACCTTGGCGCTGGACGTGCCGCTGGACCAGCTGACACTGCCCACCACCGTGCTCAGCCGCCCGCAGACGCGCGCCCCCACCGGCAGCGCCTCGCCCGGCGTGCTGCTCAACTACGACGTCTACGGCAGCCGGGTGGACACGCTCGGCACCCTCAGCCTGAGCTCGGAGCTGCGCGTGTTCGGTATCGGCAATGGCACTTTCGAGAACACCGCCATCAGCCGCCGCTACCAGCAACCCGGCGATCGTCATTGGCGCGGCTCCAGCGTGCGTCTGGACACACGCTGGAGCCTGGATTTCCCCGATAGCGCAATGACCCTGGAGGTCGGCGATTTCTACAGCGGGTTCGTCGACTGGACGCGCCCCGTGCGCCTGGGCGGCCTGCAGATCGGCCGCAACTATGGCCTGCAGCCCTACCGCGTGCTGACGCCCACGCCGAGCTTCCTCGGCCAGGCCGTGGTGCCCTCCACGGTCGAGCTGTATGTCGATGGCCTGCGCCAGTACAGCGGGCAGGTGCCGGTCGGTCCCTTCCAGCTCGCAGCACAGCCCGGCATCAGCGGCACCGGCAACGCGCAGGTGGTGGTGACCGACGCATTCGGACGCATGCAGACGCTGGACTTCAGCTTCTACGGCACCCAGCAGCTGCTGGCCAAGGGCCTGTCGGACTGGTCGGTCGGCGTCGGCCACCTGCGCCGGGATTTCGGCGAGCGCTCCTTCGCCTATGACGATCGCACGGTGGCCAGCGCCAGCTGGCGCGGCGGTGTCACCGACGCGTTCACCGGCGAGGCGCATGCCGAAGGCGGCGGCGGCCTGGCCCAGGGCGGCATTGGCGGCTGGTGGCTGCTCGGCGCCGCCGGCGTGTTCAATGCCGCCTATGCGCACAGTAACTACCACGGCCTGCAGGGTGGGCAATGGGCGCTGGGCTACAGCTGGAACAACCGTCGCTTCAACGTCAATCTGCGCAGCGTGCGCAGCCACGGCGACTACCGCGACCTGGGCGCGCTGCAGGGCAACCTGCCACCAAGCATCAGCGAGCAGGCCACGGTCGGCCTGGACCTTCTGCGGCTGGGCACGCTCAGCGCCAGCTATCTGCGCCTGCGCTACCCCGACGGCGACGACAACCGCTATGCCAGCCTGTTCTGGTCGCGCACCTGGAGCCAACGCTGGTCGGCCTACCTGTCGGTGAACCAGAACCTGGACCGCAGCGATGACCGCAGCATCTACCTGTCGATGACTGCCAGCCTGGGCAACAATCGCCAGGCCAGCCTCTCCAGCCAGCGCAACGGCGACAGCCAGAGCTGGGTGGCGGACGTGACCCAGCCGGTGCCCGGCGATGGCAGTGCCGGCGGCGTCGGCTGGCGCGCACAGCTGCGCCACGGCGAGGACGGTAACGGCGGCCTGGCCGAAGTTGGCATCCTCAACGATGTCGGCCGCTATTCATTCGGCGCCTCGCGCCAGGGCGGGCTCAACTATGCCTACGCCAGTGCCAGCGGCAGCCTGGTATGGATGGGCGCGCACGCCTTCGCCACGCGCGAGGTATCCGATGCGTTCGCGGTGATCAGCACCAATGGCGTCGGCGGCGTCCCGGTGCGGCTGGAGAACCGCCTGATCGGTGTCACCGACGATCGCGGTCTGCTGCTGGTCAGTCCGTTGCTGTCCTGGCAGCGCAACCGGGTCTCGATCGACACCCTGGACCTGCCCGAAGACATGCGTGCCGACCGCATCGAGGACTGGGTCACGCCGCGCCAGCGCGCCGGCACCCGCGTGACCTTCCAGCTGCGTTCGCGGTCGTCACTGAGCCTGACCCTGCTGGCGATGGACGGCCAGCCTCTGGAGGTGGGCAGCGAGGTGCAGCTGCCTGACGGTCGCCAGGCCACGGTCGGCTACGACGGCCTGCTCTACCTGGAAGATGTCGCCGCCGGCAGCGTGCTGTACGTCACCACCAGCCATGGCCCGTGCCGGGTGAAGGTACCGGACCTGCCCAAGGTGGTGGCGTCCGGTGCCCGCCCGAAGCCGGCACCGCAGCAGTGCATTCCGGAGGTGGCGCCATGAGGGTGCTGCTGCTCTTCCTGCTGCTGTGGGCCGGCCTGCTGGCAGCGGCGCCGGCCGGCGCCACCGCGGTCTGCACGGCGGTCGCCGATCCGACCCTGCCGTTCGGCAACATCAACAGCAACGCACCCGGCCCGAGCACGGCCAACCTCAACATCACGGTGACCTGCACCACCGCCGCGCTGAGCCTGCTGGCCACCACCGGCGTGCGCGTCTGCGTGGGCATCGGCGCAGGCAGTGGCGGCGGCAGCAGTTCCACGTTCCGCACGATGGCCACCTCTACCAGCGACACGATGAATTTCCAGCTGTACAACAACGCCAGCTTCGGCCAGGTCACTGGCCTGGTCCCGCGCGGCACGCCGCCAGCGCAGGAGCTGACCATGAGCTACAACGTACCGCTGCTGACCGGCGGTAGTGGTGCGCAGACTGTGCAGCTGTTCGGTCAGATTCCGGCCAACCAGGTCCTGGCCTCCGGCGCGTACAGCAGCACTTTCAGCGGTGCCAGCGTGGTGCTGACCTGGGCCTGGAACGAGGTGCTGGCCGGTAGCGCCACCATCCCCGCCACATGCAACGGCGGCGCCACCGGTACCAACAGCGCGAGCGCGGCCTTCAGTTTCACCGCTACCGCCAACGTGCTGCCGCAATGCGGCAGCTACGTCACCACCAACATGAATTTCGGCAACGTCACCGGCGGCATCCCGGCCAACATCGACCAGACCGCCACCCTCACCCTGACCTGCCTGAAGAACACCGCCTTCCAGGTCGGCCTGAACAACGGCCAGAACAATCCCGCCGCCACCACCACCCGGCGCATGGCCACCACCATCGGCAACAGCACCTACTACCTGCCCTACGAGCTGTACCGGGATCCGGCACGAAGCCAGCGTTGGGGCAACACCCTGACGGTCGACACGGCCAGCAGCACCGGCACCGGAAGCGCACAGCAGCTGACCATCTACGGCCGGGTACCGCCGGTCACCGGCCAGCCCCCGGCCGGCACCTACAACGACCTGGTGACGGTGACGATCACCTACTGACCTGCGTGCCGACCAACGGTCGGCACCCACCGGACGAAGGCCGTGCCGAGCGCGGGCTCGGCGCTACAGTTGCGGCGCATCCGGCCGATACCGCGCAGCGAGTCTTTCAGTACGGTGGGTGGCAGGTGGTTCGCGCATTTCTGATCGGGGCGATGCTGGTCGCCAGCACGCCGGCCCGCGCCGAACCGCGCAGCAGCACGCTGCAGATCCGGCTGACCGTGGTCGAATCCTGCAGCGACGATGCCGGCGCTCCCCGTTGCGCGGCGCCCCACCAGCGCAGTGACGCCCCCAAGGTGCCGCCCCAGGTCCGCGACCTCGCACCACCGGCGACAGACGACAGCGCAATGCCTTCCGTGACCCTCATCTACTGATGCGCGCGCTGCTGATCCTGCTTGGACTGCTGCTGGCGCAGCCCTCGGCGGCGCTGGAGCTGTTGCCGACCACCCTGCAGCTACCCGCCGAAGGCGGCCGCGCGGAACTGTGGCTGCGCAATCCGGGGCCCGGCCGCTGGCAGGGGCAGGTGCAGGTGCTGGCCTGGGAGCAGCAACTGGACGCCGAACGACTGCAGCCCAGCGACCGGATCCGGGTCAGCCCTGCGCGGCTGGACCTGGCCCCTGGCAGCACCCAGCGCGTCTGGCTGCTGCCAGCCGGTCCGCCAGCATCGGTGGGTGAACAGGCCTATCGGATCGTACTGGCGCCGGCCTTGCCGGGATTGCCCCGCTACTCGCTGCCGTTGTTCCGCAGCCCAGCGGCGCCAGCGCTGCATGCCCGGCTGCAGGCCCGCGTCGAGGCACTTGGGCCTCAGGCCGTGCTGCGACTCAGCAATTCCAGTACGCTGCATGGCCGCCTGCACGATCTGCGATTCATAGCGGCCGACGGCCAATCGTCGCTGCTGGTGGCCGGGCTGGCCGGCTATATCCTCGCAGGCCATGAACGCCGCTGGCCCCTGCCTGCCCGCCCCGATGGCTATGTGGGCGGCCACTTCCGGGCCCGTCTGCAGGACGGCCGCGAGGTCGATCTGGCCGCATCTGACCCTGCAATTGCAGCGGACGCCCCCAGCGGGCTATAATCGACCGGATTCCTGCCGCCTGCGTGCGCGGGAGCCCGTCCACACCGGACGTCACCGGTGAATCCACACCTGCTGCCCCCATCCGTGCCGGGGTGCTCCGCGAGGAGTTCGGCCACGGAGGCAACAGGGAAGCCCAACCCCGGAACCGATCGCGCTTCCACGCGTCCCGCATACCTATCCCGCGGGCGGAATCGCTGGTTCCATATCAGGAGTATTGCAATGCCCCAGGTCACCATGCGTCAGATGCTGGAAGCCGGCGTCCACTTCGGCCACCAGACCCGCTACTGGAACCCGAAGATGGCTCCGTACATCTTCGGCGCCCGCGGCAAGATCCACATCATCAACCTGGAAAAGACCGTCCCGCTGTTCAACGATGCGATGAACTTCATCTCGTCGGTTGCCCAGAAGCGCGGCACCGTCCTGTTCCTGGGCACCAAGCGCAGCGCCCGCGAAACCATCAAGGAAGAAGCCGAGCGTTGCGGCATGCCGTTCATGAACCAGCGTTGGCTGGGCGGCACCCTGACCAACTTCCGTACCGTCAAGCAGTCGGTTGCCCGCCTGAAGGAACTGGAAGCCGGTGAAACCGACGGCACCTTCGAGAAGCTGGTCAAGCACGAAGTGCTGGGCCTGCGTCGCGAGCGCGACAAGCTGGAAGCCTCGCTGGGCGGCATCAAGGACATGAACCGTCTGCCGGACGCCATCTTCGTGATCGACATCGGCCACGAAGACATCGCGATCAAGGAAGCCAAGAAGCTGGGCATTCCGGTCATCGCCGTGGTCGACACCAACTACAACCCGGAACTGGTGGACTACGCCATCCCGGGCAACGACGACGCCATCCGCGCTGTGCAGCTGTACGCCCGCGCCGCTGCCGACGCCGTGCTGGAAGGCAAGGCCGCTGCCCCGCACGCCGCTTCGGTGCGCGAGGAAGAGTTCGCTGAAGCCGCTGCTGAAGGCGAAGAGAAGCCGGCCCGCCGCGCTCCGGCCAAGAAGGCTGCCAAGAAGGGCGACGACGCCCAGGCCTGATCCAGGCCCCGGGTGGACGCCCGGCGTCCACCCTCCCTGCACGCAGCCCCTGGCGCGTGACAGGACCGTGTCACACGGGCCGGCCACCATGCCGGCCCAACCCCTTTCTTTCGTGAGGTAATCCCGTGGAAATCACTGCTTCCCTGGTCAAGGAACTGCGCGAGCGCACCGGCGCCGGCATGATGGAATGCAAGAAGGCGCTTACCGAAGCCAACGGCGACATCAACGCCGCTGCTGAAGCCATGCGCAAGTCCGGCGCTGCCAAGGCCGACAAGAAGGCTGACCGCGTGGCCGCCGAAGGCCGTCTGGGCCTGGCCCAGGACGGCGGCAAGGCCGTGCTGGTCGAAGTCAACTCGGAAACCGACTTCGTCGCCAACGATGACAACTTCAAGTCCTTCGTCAACGCCGTCGCCGCCGCTGCTCTGGCATCGGGCGCCACCGACGTCGAAGCCGTGAAGGCCGCCACGCTGGCCGACGGCCGCACCGTTGAAGAAGCCCGCGCCACCGCCGTGCAGACCCTGGGTGAGAACATCCAGATCCGCCGCATGGTCAAGGTCGACACCACCGGCAACATCGGTGCCTACGTCCACACCAACGGCAAGGTTGGCGTGCTGGTCGACCTGATCGGCGGCGACGTCGAGCTGGCCCGTGGCCTGGCGATGCACGTGGCCGCGCTGAAGCCGCCGCACAACAAGGCTGCGGACGTTCCGGCCGAGTTCGTCGAAAAGGAAAAGGAAATCGAGCTGGCCAAGATGACCGAGAAGGACAAGGCCAAGCCGGCCGACATCCTGGAAAAGATCATCAGCGGCAAGATCAACAAGATCGTCAGCGACGTGACCCTGTACGGCCAGACCTACGTGCTGGGCGACACCACCGTCGAGCAGGTGGTCAAGGCCGCTGGCGCGGACGTGGCAGGCTTCAAGCTGCTGATCGTCGGCGAAGGCATCGAAAAGGTGGTGGAAGACTACGCCGCCGAAGTTGCCAAGGCGATGCAGGTCTGATTCCAGCCCTTCGGCTGTGAAACGACCAGAAGGAGCCGCGGGAAACCGCGGCTCTTTTTTTATGCATGGGCCCAGGGATTAACCCATGGCCCACCGGTGGGGGCGCACCGTTGGTGCGCTCAACCGGCACCTTTGCGTTGCGCTCGAATCAAGCCGATACTCAGTCGCAGGGAATCCTCAGTCACTTAGCAGGAACGAAAATCGCGGACTGTGATGCATTCCTAGGTATTCTTGCCCCAATGGAATTGAACGACCCGACATGCCTCCCGAGCTGACAGCTGCCCTGGCGCTCTGCCGCAACCTGCCTTCGCCACCCGGTATTGCCCTGCGCATCATCGAACTGGCTCAGGACCCGGAAGCGGACATCGCCACCGCCGCCGACATCATCGCCATCGACATGGCGCTGAGCGCTCGCATGCTGCGCATCGCCAATTCGCCGCTGTATGCCAGCCGCCGCCGCATCGAGAACCTCGGCCAGGCGCTGACCATGCTGGGCCTGAACGCCACGATCAGCCTCGCCCTCGGCTTCACCGTCACCCAGGGCCTGACCGACGGTGGCGCCGACCATGACCTGCGCCAGCGCGCGTGGAAGCGCAGCATCCTCAGTGCCCTGGCGGCCAGCCAGCTGGGCCAGGCGCGCGGCCTGCGCCGGCTGGAGGAGCTGATGCTGGCCGGACTGCTGCAGGACCTGGGCGTGCTGTGCCTGGCCCAGGCCGAGTCGGAGCGCTACCTGCCACTGCTGCGCGAGGCACGCGACAACATCGACCTGGTTTCCCTCGAGCGCGAGGCGCTGGGCTGCAGCCACGCCGACGTCGGCGCCTGGGTGGCCGAGCAATGGGGCCTGCCACGTTACCTGGTGGAGAGCATCAGCCACAGCGAGGACGAGGACGCCGCCGAGTCGCCGTTCCAGGCCTGCGTGCAACTGTCCGGCGCAGTGGCCGACATCTGGCTGGATAACGACGCCGATGCCGCGCGCGAGCGCGCCCTGCAGCAGGTGCACGACCGCCTGGAGCTGGACAGCGCGCGCTTCGACCAGGTGCTGGCCCGCATCAGCGAGGCCCTGCCCGACATCGCCAGCCTGTTCGATGCCGGCCTCAATTCGCCGGCGCGGGTGCGCGAGCTGATCGATCACGCGCAGGAACTGGCCACGCTGCGCAACCTGCGCGAACTGCAGGATGCCGACCAGGCACGCCGCCGTGCCGACGAATTCGAGGCGCGCGCCAAGCGCCTGGCCGACCAGGCCCATCGTGATGCATTGACAGGCGTGCTCAACCGCCGCCAGCTGGAAGCGGTGCTGGAGCAGGAATTCCTGCGTGCCGGCCGCCAGGGCTGGCCACTGTCGGTGGCCTTCATCGACCTGGACGACTTCAAGAAGATCAACGACGCCCACGGCCACCTGACCGGCGACGAGGTGCTGCGCGCCTTCGCCGGCAAGCTGCAGGGCCAGCTGCGCAACAGCGACACCGTGGCCCGCTTCGGCGGCGAGGAGTTCGTCGCGCTGCTGCCCAACACCAGCGAAAGCGTGGCCCTGGACGTGATCCGCCGGGTGCTGGCCAACATCGTCGCCACGCCGATGGCCGAGCTGGAGGGCGGGCCGCTGTTCGTCACCTTCTCCGCCGGCGTGGCCACCCAGGGCGGCTACGAGCGCTTCGCCGACGTCCAGGACCTGCTGCGCGCGGCCGACGACGTGCTGTACCGCTCCAAGAACCTGGGCCGCAACCGGGTGATCGCCCGCTCGCCGGGGGCGCTGGGCCATGACGAGCTGTCGGCCACGGCCAGCGCCGAACTGGGCTGAACGGGACGCCCCGGCTGACCGGGCGAACCACCGGATTCTGCGCCGCAGTGCACAAAACACTTTGGCACAACGCCGCATGCGCGTAGAATCGCCCGCGATTTCCACGCACCCGAGGTCCACATGTCCAAGCTCGCCTATCGCCGCATCCTTCTGAAACTGTCCGGGGAGGCGCTGATGGGAGACGAGGACTACGGCATCGACCCCAAGATCATCAATCGCCTCGCCCGTGAGGTCATCGAAGCCCAGCAGGCCGGTGCCGAGGTCGCGCTGGTGATCGGAGGTGGCAACATCTTCCGCGGCGCCGGTCTGGCCGCCGGCGGCATGGACCGCGTAACCGGCGACCAGATGGGCATGCTGGCCACCGTCATCAACGCCCTGGCCATGCAGGACGCCCTCGAGAAGCTGGGTGCCAAGGCCCGGGTGATGAGCGCGATCAAGATCAACGACGTGTGCGAGGACTACATCCGCCGCCGCGCCATCCGCCACCTGGAAAAGGGCCGCCTGGTGATCTTCGCTGCCGGCGTCGGCAGCCCGTTCTTCACCACCGACTCCGGCGCCGCACTGCGCGCGATCGAGATCGGCGCCGACCTGCTGCTGAAGGCCACCAAGGTCGATGGCGTGTACGACAAGGACCCGAACAAGCACAGCGATGCGGTCCGCTTCGACAGCCTGAGCTACGACGAAGTGATCCGCCGCGGCCTGGAAGTGATGGACACAGCGGCCTTCGCTCTGGCCCGCGACAGCGACCTGCCGATGCGCGTGTTCGACATGGGCCAGCCGGGCGAACTGCTGAAGATCCTCAACGGCGCGAACATCGGCACCCTGGTCCAGGGCCGCGACCC
>NZ_JBHHMJ010000041.1:0-307 GCF_042136455.1 Stenotrophomonas sp. 3diitr2024 | reverse complement strand
GTGCGCCTGTACGAGCTCAAGCGCGAACTGAACAAGATGCGGATGGCGGTGGCGCCGCTGCAGGATGTGCTGGCCCAGCTGCGCCGTTACCAGGGCGAGCTGGTTCCGGACGAAGTGATCCGCGTTGACACCCGTTCGGGCGAATACTCCGCACGCGTCAAATAAGGTTCCGGTCGCAGGCCGACCTTGCTGTAGAGCCGAGCCCACGCTCGGCTGCATTTCGATCAGATATCGAATAGTTGATTCCGATGCGGATTCATCCACGCATGGCGTGGATCTACCCACCGCCGCCGATAACCTGTCGGGG
>NZ_JBHHMJ010000036.1:0-3537 GCF_042136455.1 Stenotrophomonas sp. 3diitr2024 | reverse complement strand
GTCACTTTCTTTGCTCGTGCAAAGAAAGTGACACCCCTCCGCGGTCGCGGAAATGATCCCGGCACCACCAATGCGTGCGCGCACATACAAAAACGCCCGGCGCGGGGCCAGGCGTTCCTGCGCTAACAAGGAGCAGAGAATTACGCCACCGTCGACGCCCGCAGCGCGGCGATGCGCTCTTCCAGCGGCGGGTGGCTCATGAACAGCTTCTTCGCCGTCGAACCGGCAATACCGAACGCCGCGATCTGGGTCGGCAGCGTGCTCTGGCCGTGGTTGAGCTGCAGGCGCTCCAGCGCGGCGATCATCTTCTGACGACCGGCCAGCGAGGCACCACCCGCATCGGCGCGGAACTCGCGGTGGCGCGAGAACCACATCGCGATCATCGTGGCGAACAGGCCGAACACCATCTCCAGCACGAACACGATGATGTAGTAAGCGAAGCCACGGCCGCCGCCTTCGCGGTTGCCCGACAGCGCGCTGTCGATGATGCCGCCGACCACGCGGGCCAGCACGATCACGAAGGTGTTCAGCACGCCCTGCAGCAGCGCCATGGTGATCATGTCACCATTGGCGACGTGGGCGATCTCGTGGCCCAGCACCGCTTCAGCCTCGTCCTCGCTCATGTTGTGCAGCAGGCCGGTGGACACCGCCACCAGCGCGTTGTTGCGGTTGGCGCCGGTGGCGAAGGCATTGATCTCCGGGCCGTCATAGACCGCCACTTCCGGCATGCCGATGCCGGCGGCCTTGGCCTGGCGCTCGACCGTGGCCAGCAGCCAGCGCTCGGTCTGGTTGCGCGGCTCAGTGATCACCACCGCACCGGTGGAGCGCTTGGCCATCCACTTGGACAGCAGCAGCGAGATGAAGGAGCCACCGAAACCGAAGATGCCGGCCATCACCAGCAGGCCGCTCATCGAACGCGCGTCCACGCCCAGGATCGACATGACGATGCCGGCCAGGATCAGGACCGCGAGGTTGGTCGCCAGGAACAGGGCAATACGGGTGAACATGGGAAAATCCGGCTCGGAAGGGGTTGATATCCGTCAATTTGCGGTGCGCTCAGCTTGAATTCAAGCGCCAACCTGACCGACGATTCAGCCTGCATGACCGCCATTGTTCCCTGCGGCCGCTTCGCGCCCTCGCCGACCGGCCTGCTCCACCCCGGATCCCTGCTTGCCGCCTTCGGCAGCTGGCTGCTGGCCCGCCACCACGGCGGCCTGTGGCGGCTGCGCATCGAAGACGTTGACCCGCCGCGTACCGTACCCGGCGCCGCGCAGTCACAGCTGCAGGCGCTGGCTGCGTTCGGCCTGGTCCACGACGGCCCGGTCCTGTGGCAGAGCGCTCGAGGCGAGGCCTACCAGGCCGCGCTGGACGTGTTGCTGGCCAGCGACCAGGCTTTCATCTGCCACTGCAGCCGCAGCGAACTGGCTGCCAGCGGCGGCATCCACCACCGCTGCGTCGCCCGGCAGCCGCGACCGGATCCTGCCGTCCGCTTCCGCGTACCGCCCGGCAACCTGGTCCGCTTCGACGATGGCCTGCGTGGCCCGCAGCAGCAGGACGTGCATGCCGAAGTCGGCGACTTCGTGCTGCGCCGTGCCGACGGCTGCTGGGCCTACCAGCTCGCGGTGGTGGTCGACGACGCCGCGCAGGGGGTGACCGAAGTGGTGCGCGGCGCCGATCTGCTCGATTCCACCGCGCGGCAGATCCTGCTGCAGCAGGCGCTGGGCCTGGCCGTGCCGCGCTACTGGCACCTGCCGCTGCTGCTAGACGCCCCCGGCCACAAACTGTCCAAGTCGCTGGCGTCGCTGCCGGTGGACAGTACACGGCCGGTGCCGGTACTGCGCGCACTCTGGCAGCTGCTGGGCCAAGCCCCTGCCGCACTGGACGGCGCCGATGACCGGGATGCGCTGCTGCACACTGCGCAACGGGCATTCGACCCGGCTCGACTGCCGCGGACCGACATCCTGTTGCCGGCCGGCGCACTTTCCGCGCCGATGTTGCAGAATCCCCCTTCCCCCACCTGATTCCCGGACAGCATTCCATGACATCTCGCGTCGCACTGGTCACCGGCGGAACCGGCGGCATCGGTACCGCCATCTGCCAACGCCTGGCCGACCAGGGCCACCGGGTCGCCACCAATTACCGCGACGAGGACAAGGCCCGCGCATGGCAGCAGGCGATGACCGAGCGCGGCTACAGCGTGTCGATCTTCCCGGGCGATGTCTCCGATCCAGGCAGCGCCGAGGCGCTGGTGCGTGCGGTCGAGGCCGAGCTGGGCCCGGTCGAGATCCTGGTCAACAATGCCGGCATCACCCGCGACACGACGTTCCACCGCATGCGCGCGGACCAGTGGCACGATGTGATCAACACCAACCTCAATTCGGTGTTCAACGTCACCCGTCCGGTCATCGAAGGCATGCGGCGCCGCGGCTGGGGCCGGGTCATCCAGATCAGCTCGATCAACGGCCTGAAGGGCCAGTACGGCCAGGCCAACTACGCCGCGGCCAAGGCCGGCATGCATGGCTTCACCATTTCGCTGGCCCGCGAGAACGCCGGCTTCGGCATCACCGTGAACACCATTTCGCCCGGCTACGTCGCCACTGACATGGTGATGGCGGTTCCGGAGGACGTGCGCGCCAAGATCATCGCCGACATCCCCACCGGGCGCCTCGGCAAGCCGGAGGAAATCGCCTATGGCGTGTCCTTCCTGGTGGCCGAGGAAGCCTCGTGGATCACCGGCAGCAACCTGGACATCAACGGCGGCCACCACATGGGCTGGTAAGCCGCGCAGGGGCCGCTGCGGCATGCGCTGACGGCCCCTGCCGATGGTCATGCTGCGCAGCACGCAAACCCTTGCTGCGCAACATGATCGCCCCTGAAAGCCAAGCCTGGCGGGGGCTGGGGCGGTTGCAACCGCTGCTGCACTGCGCCATGCTGCGCGTCTACTGTGACGAGTACCGCTTCATGGCTGCGACCCGCATCATCAAGAAGTATCCGAACCGCCGTCTCTACGACACCGAGATCTCCAGCTACATCACCATCGAGGACGTGCGCCAGCTGATCCTGGACGGTGAAGACTTCGAAGTCCGCGACGCCAAGAGCGGCGACGACCTCACCCGTTCGGTCCTGCTGCAGATCATCGCCGACCAGGAACAGGACGGCGAACCGATGCTGTCGACCCAGCTGCTGAGCCAGCTGATCCGCTTCTACGGCGATTCCCTGCAGGGCTTCATGGGCAACTACCTGGAGCGCAGCATGCAGGTCTTCCTCGACCAGCAGCAGCAGTTCCGCCAGCAGATGGGCAACCTGCTGGGCCAGACCCCGTGGGCGATGATGAACCAGCTGACCGAGCGCAACCTGGAGCTGTGGCAGGAATTCCAGCGCAGCATGGGCAGCGGCTTCGGTGGCCCGCGCCCGGGCGGCACCGGAACGGGAACCGGCAACAAGCCCGGCGAACCCGGCACCGGTACCGGCACCGGCGGCAAGACCCGCCGCTGAGCTGCAGCAACGGCTGATACGAAAACGGCGCGCCCCTGGCGC
>NZ_JBHHMJ010000016.1:0-3316 GCF_042136455.1 Stenotrophomonas sp. 3diitr2024 | reverse complement strand
CAGATCCCTTTCCAGGGGAAAGGGATCTGACCCCGGTTCAGTGCGCCTCACCCTGCGCGGCCTGCACGTCGGGGTCAGCGGCAGGTGCCGACAGCCCGACCTGCGGGCCGGCGCCGGCCAGAGCGGCCGCTTCGGCGGCCTGGGTCATCACCACGATGCTGATGCGGCGGTTGATCGGGTTCTGCGGGTCGGCCTTGTCGAACAGCACCGATGAAGACAGGCCGACCACGCGGGTGATCTTGTTGTCCTCCAGGCCGCCGTCCACCAGCGCGCGGCGGGCGGCATTGGCACGATCGGCGCTCAGTTCCCAGTTGCCGTAGCCACGTGCAGCCGAATAGGCGGTGATGTCGGTGTGGCCGGTCAGGCTGATCCGGTTCGGCACGTGGTTCAGGTAGTTGGCCAGCTCGTGCAGGATCTGCTGCGTGTACGGTTTCAGCGTGGCGCTGCCGAGGTCGAACATCGGCCGGTTCTGCTTGTCCACGATCTGGATGCGCAGGCCCTCCGGGGTCAGGTCCAGCAGCAGCTGGTCCTTGAACGGCTCCAGGGCCTGGCTCCTGCTGATCGCTTCCTGCAGCTCCTTCATCAGTGCTTCCAGCTGCTGCTTGTCGCGCTGCTGCTGGTCCACCGGCTGCGGTACCGCTTCCTTCTGGTTCTGGAAGGGGTCGTTGCTGTTGCCACGCGAAATGTCGGTGGCACCGCCCAGCTTGATCATCGAGGTGCTGGCGCCGCCCGGGCCGGCCATGCCGGGCGCCGGCGTGGCGCTCTGACCGCTCAACGGGCTGGGGTTGCGGAAGTACTCGGAAATGGCCGCACGGTCGTTCTTGTTGGTGGTGGCCATCAGCCACAGCACCAGGAAGAACGCCATCATCGCGGTCACGAAGTCGGCATAGGCCACCTTCCACGAACCACCATGATGGGCGGCGTGGCCGGCCTTCTTGACCCGGCGGACGATGACGGTGGGCTTGTTCTCGGCCATGGCTTACTTGACCGTCTTCAGGTGCTGCTCGAAATCGGAGAAGGCCGGGCGCACGTTCGACGGCAGGGTCTTGCGGGCGAACTCCAGTGCGATCTTCGGGTTGTAACCGCGCAGGCAGGCCAGCAGGGCGGTCTTGACCGATTCGTAGATGCGGCTGTCCTGCTCGGCGCGGGCCTCCATCGCGGCGGCCATCGGGCCGACGAAGCCGTAGCCCAGCAGGATGCCCAGGAACGTACCGACCAGCGCGCCGGCCACGTGGCCACCGACCTCGACGATGTCGCCACCGATCGAGCCCATGGTGATGACGATGCCCAGCACCGCGGCGACGATGCCGAAACCGGGCAGCCCGTCGGCGACCTTGGTCAGCACCTGTGAGGGGGCCATGGCCTCGGCGTGGTGCTTTTCCAGCTCCAGTTCCAGCAGCGGTTCCAGCTCATGCGGCTCGATGTTGCTGCCGATCATCAGGCGCAGGCAGTCGGTGATGAAATCGATCAGGTGGTGGTCGGCCTGCACCTTGGGGTAGTTGCCGAACAGCGCGCTTTCGGCCGGGCGCTCGACATGGTCTTCCAACGCCATGAAGCCTTCGCGGCGGGCCTTGTTGAGCAGTTCATAGAGCAGGCTGAGCACATCGATGTAGTCCTGCTGCTTGTAGCGCGGGCCCTTGAACACACCCACCATGGCCTGCAGGGTCTGCTTGACCGTCTTGGCCGGGGTACCGACCAGGAAGGCGCCGAGCGCGGCGCCGCCGATGATGACCAGCTCATAGGGCTGCCAGAGGGCACCCAGGCGGCCGTGGGCACCGAGGTAGCCCCCGATCACGCTGATGATGACGACCAGGAATCCAACGATGATGAGCATGGGGCGACGCAAGGAGAGGGGATATCTCCTTGTCGGCCCGTCGCCCGGTTTTCTGAAGAGGGAATTCTGTGAAATCGGTCAGCGGGGTGTTTCAGCCCGCCACGCCGCTTTCTGCGCCGCCACGCTGCAACGGATCGGGCCAGGGCTCGCCATTGCCGGTGAACGAAAGTGAGACGGAGTTCAGGCAGTGGCGCTCGTAGGTGGGCGGCGGACCATCCGGGAACACGTGGCCCAAGTGGCTGCCGCAGCGCGCGCAGGTGATCTCGGTGCGCACCATGCCGTGGCTGGTATCACGGATCTCGCGCACGTGCGCCGGGTCGAACGGGGCAAAGAAGCTGGGCCAGCCGGTGCCGGAATCGAACTTGGTGCTGGAGCGGAACAGTGGCAGCGCGCACAGCCTGCAGCAGTAGACCCCCTCGCGCTTGTTGTCGAGGAACACGCCGCAGAACGGCGCCTCGGTGCCGTGCTGCAGCAGCACGCGGCGCTCCTCGCTGCTGAGGCCAGCGATCAGCGCCTCGGTCTGGGTGGCAGTGGGGGGCGTCAGGTCGAAGGCGGTCATGGCGGCGCTCCGTGTGGTCGATGGCCTGGGGATGGCGGAAAACGTGGGGGTGAAGACGCGACCTTGCAAGTGTGATGGCCGTTCATGGGCGGCACACAGGGGCGGGCGCAAGGTGAACGTGATCCACGCCGGAGCGTGCCATGAAACCGATCCTTCCCCTGCTGCTGGCCCTGTTGCCCATCGTCGCGCTGGCGCAGGTGCCGACCGCCGACCCGACTGCGACCCGCAGCGCGACCACCGTGGCGCCGCAGCCCGTGGCACCACCGCCACAGGCCGCTCGCCCGCAACCGCAGGTGCTGCCGTCGCCGCAGCCGGCGCAGCCGATCAGATCCACCGGTCCGGCCCGGGTCGCGCCGACGCCGGTGCCGAAGCCGGCCGACAAGGTCTATGACCGCAATGGCCGCATCGTTCCGGGCGTGCGCCCGGCCGGCCCGAACCGCGTGTTCGATTCGCGCACCGGCCGCTATTACGACAGCGTGCCGGCCGGCGATGGGCAGCAGATCAAGCGCTGAGTCCTGGTGCCACCAAGGTTGGCCGCTGGCTGGCGCTGAGCGGGCTGAACGCACGAAAACAACATCCAGCCGATCACTGCTTTTTCGCCTGCGATTAACCGTTGCGGGACCACCGTGGCCCTGCGCCGGCATCCCGCCGCCGCATGTCCTTCGTCCACTGGATCGCGACCATGAAAAACCAGCAGAACCGTCATCCCGGCAAGGAACCGCAGGGCCGTAACTCGCACCAGCAACAGCAACAACAACAACAGCAGATGGAGCCGCAGCCGCCGCACAAGGGCGGCAAGCAGCAGGAACAGCGCACGCAGAAGCATCCGCAGCAGCGCTGGCTGTCGCCATGACCGGGGGCAGAGCCCGCTGCGCGGGATCCGACCCCTTGCCAGATGCCGACCGGGGTCGGATCCCGCGCAG
>NZ_JBHHMJ010000734.1:0-9775 GCF_042136455.1 Stenotrophomonas sp. 3diitr2024 | reverse complement strand
GCGCATGGCGCCGGCTGCCGCGAAGCTGGCCGGCGCCGGTGCGCGTGCCGCCACCTCGGCGGCCGGTAGCGCACGCTCGGCGTTCCAGGCCGGTTCCGCCGCTGCGGGCGGCGGGGCCAAGGGCGCGATGGCCGGCTTGGGCAATGTCGCCAAGACCGGCGCGCAGGCGGCCGGGCGCAGCGCCGCATCCGGCGCGTCCGGCGCTGCGCAGAAGATGACCGGCTCTTTCCGTGCTGGATGGAACGGCACAGAGGCCGGTGGCGGCGCTGCGCCCGGTGCGGGTGGCTCGGGCCAGACAGCCGCAGGCGAAGCCGCCGACGGCGCCGCCAGCTCGCAGAAGCAAGAGCAGCCAGCCTGGGCCAAGCGGATGCACCGCCGCCAACAGATCACCCATGCCGCGACCACTGCCGCACACACGTTGCGCGGTGGCGATGGCGGCGGCTCTGGGCAAGGCCCGAGCCTGCGCGGCTCCGACGACTAAAGCGAATCACAAGGAGAACTGACCATGCGATTTAAACGACCGCAGGTGCGCTATGCCGATACGCCGCAGCCTGCCACTCCGCATCAAGCCGCCGCCCAGGTGTGGGACGAGCGTATCGGCTCGGCCCGCGTGCAGGCGAAGAACTGGCGGCTGATGGCCTTCGGTTGCCTCACGCTCGCGCTGCTGATGGCCGGTGGGCTGGTCTGGCGCTCGGCGCAGTCCATCGTGACGCCCTACGTCATCGAAGTCGATCAGTCCGGCCAAGTGCGTACCGTGGGCGAGGCCGCCACGCCGTACCGGCCTGCCGATGCGCAGATCGCGCATCACCTCGCACGCTTCGTGACGCTGGTGCGCTCGCTGTCCATCGACCCCATCGTGGTGCGGCAGAACTGGCTCGATGCCTACGACTACACCACCGACCGCGGCGCGGCCGTGCTCAACGACTACGCGAGCAAGAACGATCCGTTCGCCCGCGTCGGCCGCGAATCGGTGACGGTGCAGATCACCAGTGTTACGCGCGCCAGCGATGCCTCGTTCAACATCCGCTGGACGGAACAACGGTTCATCAATGGTGCGCCCGCTGGCACCGAACGCTGGAACGCCGTGCTTTCCACCGTCCTGCAAACCCCGCGCACCGAACAGCGCCTGCGCAAGAACCCGCTGGGGATCTACGTTAACGGCCTGTCGTGGAGCCGCGAACTGGATTCTTCCGAAGGAGCCAAGCCATGAACCTGCCTTTCCGCTTTTACGCTTTACCGTTGATCCTGTTGGCCATGTCAGGCTGCGCATCGCAGGGCAAACCACCGCCGACCATCTCGCTCGATGAGCCAGTGCAGGCGCAGCCGTTGCCCGAACCGCCCAAGCCGGTCGAAGTCGTCGCCGTGCCCGAGCCACTGGCGCTGCCGGCACAGTTGAAGCCGCTGCCCGAGGTGGACACGGCCCCGGCCGCGCCGGAGCCGGCCGACGAGAAGGTGCGCGTTTCGCGCGCCAATGCCGAGGCGCGCATCGCGCCGACCCGCGAGGGCTACGTCAACGCGATCCAGGTGTGGCCGTACAGCGACGGCGCGTTGTATCAGGTCTATGCCGCGCCGGGGCGCGTCACCGTGGTTTCGCTCCAACCCGGCGAGGACCTTGTGACCGTTGCCGCTGGCGATACCGTGCGATGGATCGTCGGTGACACGTCCAGCGGCAGCGGCGAGGCGCTGCGCGTCAACGTGCTGGTCAAGCCCACCCGCTCGGGCCTGAAAACCAATCTGGTCATCACCACCAGCCGGCGGACGTACCTGCTGGAACTGACCTCGACCGAGAAGGCATGGATGGCGTCGGTGTCATGGGACTACCCGAAAGACCGGATGCTGGCCTTGCAGCGCCATTCGCAGGCCGCACAGACAGCCGCGCCGGTCGATACCGGCCTGGCGTTGGAGAAGATTCGCTTCCGCTACGCGATCAACGGCAGCAATCCGCCGTGGAAGCCGCAGCGGGCCTTCGATGATGGCGAGAAGGTCTATATCCAGTTCCCACCTGGTATCGCTCAGGGCGAACTGCCGCCGCTGTTCGTCATCGGCGCGCAGGGTGACGGCCAGCTCGTCAACTATCGTTTCCGCTCGCCGTACTACATCGTGGATCGCCTCTTTGGTGCGGCCGAACTGCGCCTGGGTGGCGATGGCGGCGACGTGGTGCGAATCGAGCGCACCGACGGGGCTGTGGGCGCAGCGCGGAGGAACTGACCATGAGCCAGGACGACACTCCCGACCTCGCCGCGCCGCAGGCGGCAGGTAAGATCGCGCCCGAGGCGGTGGCGCTACGCGCCCAGCCGCGCCCGGTTACGCGCCTGAACCGGCGCACGCTGGCCATCGTCGCCGGCGGCCTGTCGGTCGCCGTGCTCGGCGCGCTGATGTGGTCGCTGCAACCGCAGCGGCGCGGGGCGAACGAGCAGACCGAGCTTTACAACGTGGATCGCGTCTCGAAGTCGGAAGGACTGGATGCGCTGCCGGCGGACTACTCGAAGCTGCCGCCCGCCGTTCCCGAACTGGGGCCGCCGCTGCCGGGCGATCTTGGCCCGGCCATCGTGAAGTCGCAGCAACCGGTGACGGCCGCCTATGCGGGCCCCGGCCATGACCCCGACGACGCGCTGCGCAAGGAAGCCGAAGCGGCCGCGGCATCGTCGGTGTTCTTCCGCTCGGGTTCGCAGGCGGCCGCGCCGGTGGCGCAGTCGCAGGTGGCCGCCGCGCCGGGCTTCGCCGCCAATGCCGCGTTCGACCCACTGGCGGCTGGCCCGGCCTCGACGGCGGCCCAGCCTGCCGACCCGACCGCCGTGCAGAACCGGCAAGACCAGAAAGAGGCATTCCAGAAAGCCGGAACCACGGAAACCCGTAATTCCGGCAATCTGCAAATGCCGGCTTCGCCGTATCAGGTCATGGCCGGGACGGTCATCGCCGGTGCGCTGGTGACGGGCATCAAGTCGGATTTGCCGGGCGATGTGATCGCCACGGTGACGGAGCCGGTCTATGACACAGCTACCGGGCGCTTTCTGCTGATCCCGCAGGGTTCGCGCATCCTGGGCCGCTACAACAGCCAGGTCAGCTACGGACAAAGCCGCGTGCAGGTGGTGTGGAACCGGATCATCCTGCCCGACACGTCTTCGCTGACGCTCGACAACCTGGTCGGAGCCGATCCGGCTGGCTATGCCGGGCTGGAAGACGACGTGGACTACCACTGGGGCCGCATCTTCGCTGGCGCGGCGCTGACGACGCTGCTGGGCGTTGGTGCCGAGCTGGCCGCGCCGGAGAACCGCCAGGATGGCGACCGCATCATCATTGCCGGGCGCGACAGCGCGCAGGACAGCATCAATCAGGTCGGCCAGGAGATGACCCGGCGCAACATGAACATCCAGCCGACGCTGACCGAGCGGCCGGGCCTACCGGTTCGCATCATCGCCAACCGCGACTTGGTGCTGCGGCCCTACCAACCGTTGTTCTTCAACAAGGGGACTTCACGATGACGACGCGCAAGCTGCGGCTCGGGCCGCTGCCGAAAACCGAATCCACGAAGCTGACCTTTGCCTGCCCGGCCAGCCTGAAAGCCGACCTCGACCGCTACGCCGCAGTACACGCGCAGGCGTATGGCGAGGCGGTCGATGCCATGACACTGATCCCGCACATGCTTGAGGCGTTCATCGCGGGCGATCGGGGATTCAGGAAAGACTCGACCCCTGCTGTGCCGAAGCCGCTGCCGCGGAACTCACCCCCGTAGTTCAAGCGCGTGTCGCTGCCGAGTGTCGACGGGCGTCTTCACGTAGCCGATTCCCGGATTTCCAAGAACTGCCACCAGCAACCGGCACACCATCGCCTGCATTTGCAGTGCGGTGTTGCCCGGATCTGCTGCCGGCTGGTTGCCACCGTAGATCGAAAAGCCCAGCGGCCCATCGAAGAACAAGGCTTCATGAACGGTGTCGTTTCGGACGACAGATAGCGACGAGGGAGTCGCCTTGTCGCTCTTGGCCCACTTGGGTACGGGCATATCGAATTTTTCGCACATCCACTGGACACGCCCCGCATGTGACACAGAGGGCTTTTGTGCCTCCTTGACTACGACGAGCTTGAAGCAGGCGTCCAGCGCCATGTAGAGGTATTGGAACTGCTCGAAGGGAAGGCTCTGCGGATACTGCGCCAGGAATAAGGCATGGATGACTGCCGCAACCCGCTTGGGCGCACGTGTATCGCCACGTTCCGAGTCCAGATAGTCCAGCGCTAGCTCGATAACGTCACCCACAGTGCAGCGAACCATGGCGAAATCAACAAGCACCCCAGATTTAATGGGCGTCGCATCGAGAAAGCCCGCCTCCGTTGTCGTCAGCCGCATACCTAAAAAGAAAGACAAACACCACACCACGAAATCGAGCTCCTCTCGGCTCCTGCCTCCATGCAGCGTCAGGACATGGGTCTTGGGCAGGCCGAAGACCCGGGCGTTGTACGGCATCGAGCGAACGTTTCCGCTCATGAAGTCCCGCTGCTGCTGCGCACCCGGATAGATCCAGTCCTTGAGGACATTGGGGTCCCCGGTAACGGCGGCCACGCTACTTTCGTGATCAAGGAGCGTCTGGACGGAGAAGCGGCCGGTCGCGATGTCGCAGGGCTTGGGGTAGTAGCCGAACTCCATGGCAATCCCGTTGAGCGGCTCTTTGAGTGGTTGGTCCATCACAGTACAGGTGGCCTCATGAACTTTGTTTCGTGAATTATCTAAAGCGACCATGCTCTGAACGAACAATTCATGGGCAATTTTTGTGAGCAAAGTTGGCTGGCACTCTCCCCGCTTCGCCCCAGCGAGTTGTTCCGATTGCTAACGATAGTCACCATAGATCCATACGAACACAGTGCCCTAGGAACCTTCGATGCCCGCTCACGTTCATTGCACCGATGCAGGCGATACCGCCTTGAAGCCGAAAGCATCCATTCCTCATCCGGGTACGGATGGGTACGAAGACCTTCCGCAGTTTTCGGCCAAACTTCCCCTCCCCTTCCGCCGCACCATTCGCCGCCAAGATTTGCACCAGATCGTCCCTTTGGCGGACACGACGATCTATGGAATGGAGCAGCGTGGCGAGTTTCCACGCCGATTCAATTTGACCTCGCGCTGCGTTGTCTGGGATCTGGAGGAAATCGAAGCTTGGATTGAAGCTCGCAAGCAGTCCTCTCGATCCGGTGCTGTCAACAGGTCCAACGGACCTGATGTCAGGCTACGTAAGCGCCGACCCGTGCGCGATGCAGCTTCGACGTAGCAGCGTGGCTAGGCGATCAGCAGTTTGAGCTCTCGCACCGCTGCCACCGGCAGTCGGTGAATTTCCTTGGTCAGATTAACTTCCAACGCTGCACGCGCGGTTTCCAGCATCTTTCGCTCAAAGGCATAGCCCCCCTTCTCTTCCAGCCAGCTCAGCACTTCGGCCAAGTGCCAGATCGAGGCGCTGCCCTCGTGCACCGGTGCTGGAAAAGTCGCAGCATGAGAAAGCATCACCTTACGCATTGCTTGGCGCGACACGCCCACCAACTCGGCGACATCGGTCAGCCCAACGAAATCCGGTGCCGCCTCCACGAGCTTCGCCAAGGGGACAGCACGCTTCACGTCGGCCAGCGCACTGCGCACCGCGGCCTGCGCGTTCTCAGCTTCGCGGGTGAACTCAAGCGCCAAGCGACCCGGCTGCCCGATACCCACCAAGGCATCATCACAGCCGGCACTGCCGAGACGCTCGACCAGCACATCCGGATCACTGTCGTGCTCGGCGAGCTGGTACTTCAGGATGAAGGTGTATTCCATGGATCAGTCCTCAGATGACGATTCAGCTTCGTTTCGTTGCTGATGGATCGTGCAGTTGTCCACGACCCGCCGCAGCGCTCGGGCATGATTGCCTGGGTTCTTCGGCGTGCTCCACACGCTCGTAATGCAGAACTCGCCGCAGCGACACTCATCGTCGTTGTAAGGGCAGTAAATCTTGCCCCAGGCATGACTGCCACCGACCGTGACGCGCCAGCCCTGCTTTTCCGCATGCTTGAGCGCATCTTCGACCTCTTTCTTTGGATGAGAGGGACGGGCCATTCATGGTCTCCAGTATGGGGATGAATCGCAAGGTTGTCAACTGACAACCTTGCATAAAGTGACTCAGACCGATGCGCTCAGCACCGGCACGACCGTATTGCTCGGCAACAGTGTGGGCGCGTAGGACCCACCTTCCACCCAGGCATCGACCATGTTGGCCCACTCCTGCAGCATGTGCCGCCGCGGCTCGGCGTATTCGGCTTTGTTGTAGACCGAGCGCGAGGAACGGCCGTCTTCATGGGCCAGGCACTTCTCGATCCAGTCGCCGTTGAAGCCGACCTCGTTGAGCAGCGTCGAGCCGGTGCGGCGCAGGTCGTGCACCGTGAAAGGTTCGAGCGGCAAACCGGCAGCTTTGGCGCGCTCGGACACGATCTGGGTTACACGGTTGAGCGTCGCCTTCGACATGCAGCGGTCCGCGTCGTAGCGCGACGGCAGAACGAACCTTGACCCTGCCGCGCAGGTGTGCAGCGCAACGAAGATGTCCACAGCCTGGCGGGACAGATAGACGACGTGCGGGTTGCGACCCTTCATTCGTGATTTTGGGATCGTCCATGTCGCGTTCTCGAAATCAACCTCGGCCCACGTCGCCTCGATCAATTCGCTCTTACGCACCAGCGTCAGCAGAATCATGCGCAAAGCCAGGCGAATGGTCGGATAGGTGGCCACCGATTCCATCTGCCGATACATCAGACGGATCTCCATCGGCGACAGCGCTCGATCCTTGGGCACGAAGGTCGCGATCGAAGCCGCGCCCACGCCATCGGCCGGGTTCTCTACCTTCTCGCCGTGCAGGATGGCGAAGGCGTAGACCTGCTTCACGATGTCGCGCACGTGGACGGCTGTGGCGGGGGCGCCGCGCGCCTTCACCTTGTTGCACAAGACGCGCAGATCGTCGGAGCTGACTTCGTTTAGCAGCCGGTTCTTGAACGCCGGCAGGATGTCCCGATCAACGATGCTCTTGCGCATCGCACGCGTGCTGTCGGCCATCTTGGCGTCGGCAAGCCATCGGGCAGTCATGTCGCCGAAATTCTTAGCAGCGGTCAGCCGGCGCTTCTCGCGCTGCTTCTCGTGCGCCGGGGACTTGCCCTCGGCAACGGCTTTCTTGGCGTCGAGCAGCTTTTCACGCGCCAAGGCCAGTGAGATACCGGCTGGCCCGTAGCGACCAATGGTCAGCGTTTCCCGCCGTCCATTGAGACGGTAATCGTAGCGGAAGGTGACGGTACCGGCGGGCGATACCGTCACGTACATGCCGTCACGGTCGGAAGCCTTGTAAGTCAACGACTTAGGCTTAAGGTTGCGTAGTGCAGTGTCGGTAAGCATCGAGGTTTTTCCTCCTGTTCTTGACGGCTTTTACCGTCAGGGGTCAGGAGACCTGCTGATGCTTGGAAAGCCGCATGAAACAAGCTTTCCAGAGGAGACATTTACCGTCAAAGACCGGTTTGGTCTCAATAGTAAACGGGAGGGTCTTAATCCGACCTCCGGCTCTTACCGTCAGTTCTACCGCCAACACGTTTTGCTGGCCGGCGATAGTCACCGATAGCTGCCGCAACGTATTTCTTTTTAAATCAACACGTTACGTCAGTTTTTCGATAGCTGGCGATAGTCCCCGAAGGACCCGATTTCACTCCCACTCAATAGTAGCCGGCGGCTTCCCCGAGATGTCATAGACAACTCTTGAAACCCCCCGCAACTCATTGATGATCCGGTTGCTCACCGTCCCCAGGAACTCATACGGCAGATGCGCCCAATGCGCCGTCATGAAGTCGATCGTCTCCACGGCCCGCAGCGCAATCACCCACTCATAAGCCCGCGCGTCGCCCACCACGCCCACCGACTTCACCGGCAGGAACACGGCAAACGCCTGGCTGGTCTTGTCGTACAGGTCGGCCTTGCGCAGCTCATCAATGAAGATGGCATCGGCCTTGGCCAGCAGCTCGGCGTATTCGCGCTTCACTTCACCCAGGATACGCACGCCCAGGCCCGGGCCCGGGAACGGATGGCGGTAGACCATGGTGCGCGGCAGGCCCAGCTCAACGCCCAGGCGGCGCACTTCGTCCTTGAACAGCTCGCGCAGCGGCTCCACCAGGCCCAGCTTCATGTGCTCCGGCAGGCCGCCCACGTTGTGGTGGCTCTTGATCACATGCGCCTTGCCGGTCTTGCTGCCGGCCGACTCGATCACGTCCGGGTAGATGGTGCCCTGCGCCAGCCACTTGGCGTTGCTCAGCTTGTTCGACTCTTCGTCGAAGATCTCAACGAACAGGTTGCCGATGATCTTGCGCTTGGCTTCCGGGTCGCTCACGCCTTCCAGCGCGGCGAAGTAACGGTCGGCGGCATTCACGCGCACCACCTTTACGCCCATGTGCTCGGCGAACATCGCCATCACCTGGTCGCCTTCCTGCCAGCGCAGCAGGCCGGTATCCACGAACACGCAGGTCAGCTTCTCGCCGATGGCCTTGTGCAGCAGCGCAGCCACCACGGACGAATCGACGCCGCCGGACAGGCCCAGGATCACTTCGTCATCGCCCACCTGTTCGCGCACGCGGGCGATCTGGTCGTCGATGATGTTGGCGGCAGTCCACAGGGTCTGGCAGCCGCACACGTCCACCACGAAGCGGCGCAGCAGCGCCTGGCCCTGCAGGGTGTGGGTCACTTCCGGGTGGAACTGCACGCCGTACCAGCGCTTTTCTTCGTTGGCCATGGCGGCCACCGGAATGCGGTCGGTGGTGGCGGTGATGGTGAAGCCCGGCGGTGCAACGGAGACGTGGTCGCCGTGGCTCATCCAGACATTCAGCTTCGGCTCGCCGCCGTGGTCGCTCAGGCCCTTGAACAGTGCATCGGGGTTGATCACGTTCACTTCGGCGTGGCCGAACTCGCGCTGGTCAGCGGCTTCGGTGGCACCGCCCAGCTGCGCGGCCAGGGTCTGCATGCCGTAGCAGATGCCGAAGATCGGCAGGCCGCTGTCGAACACTTCCTGCGGCGCGGCCGGGGCACCCGGCAGCGTGGTCGATTCCGGGCCGCCGGACAGGATGATGCCCTTGGCGCCAAACGCCGCGATCTCGGCCGGGTTGTGGTCCCACGCCCAGATTTCGCAGTAGACGCCCAGCTCGCGGATGCGGCGGGCGATCAGCTGCGTGTACTGCGCGCCGAAATCGAGGATGAGGATCTTGTCGTTATGGATGTTGGTCATGGTGCCGTTCCAGTGGTGTTTTTCGCAGCGCCCGGCGCTTCAAGGCTCTGTGTCAGCGTGGCGATGAACGCCTCGCGTTGTTGAATATGTGAGGGGTCTTCCTCGTCCCAGCGCAGCATCAGCAGGCCATGCGGTGCGTTGGGGTTGGCGCGGTCAGCGCGCGGCAGCTCGGCGATTTCCTGCACTTCGGTGCCGGGCACGATGCGCCGTTGCATGGCGTGCATCGGGTAACCGGAATCCACGGCGTTGCCCCAGAACGCGGACTGCGCGCTCATCCGTTTCGGCTCCAAGGGCCCCAGCTCGGCGGTGACCACAGGATCTTCAAGCCTGTCACCCAGATCGGTAACGCACCGCAGGATGACCTGCAGCGGGCGCTCGCCGGTGCCTTTCAGCAGCCAGCGCTGTTCGCCTGCGGCCTGCACCTGCCAGCCCTTCGGTAGCGAGAACGCGTTCTGGCACGCCTGCACGTGCTGCACTTGCGAAACCGCCGCGCCCGGAGACCCGGAGCGCGGCGGCGG
>NZ_JBHHMJ010000721.1:0-810 GCF_042136455.1 Stenotrophomonas sp. 3diitr2024 | reverse complement strand
CAGATCCCTTTCGCAACGCGAAAGGGATCTGACCCCGGTATCTACTGACTCAACGGCAGGCCATGGACCGACTGGCGCGGGCCCGGAATCGGCAGATGCTCGGGGTCAGATCCCTTTGCGCAGCGAAGGGCTCTGACCCCTGTTCCCAGGAGAAGCCCATGCCAAGGCCACCACGCATCGATGCGCCCGGTCACCCGCAACATGTCGTTCAACGTGGCAACAATCGCCAGCCCGTGTTCTTCACCGATGGCGACCGTGTGGCCTACCTGCGCCTGCTGTGCCAGCACGCGGACCAGCAGCACTGCCGGGTCCACGCGTACGTGCTGATGGACAATCACGTTCATCTGCTGGTGACGCCTGATGTCTCCGGCGGGCTGTCACGGATGATGCAGGCCGTGAGCCGGACCTACGTGCGGCGGGTGAATGATCGGCAGGTCCGCACGGGAACCCTGTGGGAGGGGCGTTTCTACTCGACGCTGGTCGATACGGATCGCTATCTGCTGGCCTGCCAGCGCTACATCGAGCTCAACCCTGTCCGTGCGGGAAGGGTGGCGCGCCCAGGGGACTATCGCTGGTCGAGCTATCGGGCGAATGCGCACGGCAGGCCGAATGCGCTGCTCAAGCCGCATTCGGCATTCGAACTGATTGCCCTGGATCTGGATGAACGGCGCAGGCGCTATGCGGCGTTCATCGAGGAGGGAATTCCTGCCGCGGATGTGGCGGCGATCCGGCGAGCATTGCGGTCGCAGCGACGGTTGGCCGGTTCGCTAGCGGGGTCAGATCCCTTTCGCGATGCGAAAGGGATCTGAC
>NZ_JBHHMJ010000718.1:0-346 GCF_042136455.1 Stenotrophomonas sp. 3diitr2024 | reverse complement strand
GCCGAAGTGATCTACGAAACCGAAACCATCGCCGCCACGCCGAGCGGGGACAGCGCTGCGCTGGAAGCCGCCTTCGAGAGCGCCGCACCACCCACGCGCGAACCCACCTGGGATGACCCGGCACTGAGCCCGACGCTGCGGCGCTTCTACGAAAGCAACAAGCGCATCGACAGCCGGGGCACGCGTGAAGCATTGGGCTGGGAGCCGAGGTTCCCCAGCTACCGTGAGGGCCTGCGCGACGGTGGCGATGCCATCGAACGCGAAGGCATGCGCCGCGCGCACGTGGAAATCGAGCGCACCGACCTGGCGTTGATCGTGCTGGATGCGCGCGATCCGGCGGCCGGGC
>NZ_JBHHMJ010000716.1:0-5173 GCF_042136455.1 Stenotrophomonas sp. 3diitr2024 | reverse complement strand
GTCAGATCCCTTTTCCCGTGGAAAAGGGATCTGACCCCAGGTCCGCACCTTGCACCAGCGCGGTGCAGCCGCTATCATCAGCGGCCTAGCAGTACCCCTGAAGGCGGCCTCCCAGCGGGAGTCCGGACCCGGAAGGAGGGCCGCAACCGGCAGGCAATGCAGGTTGCAACCGGAATCCAGTCACCGGAGTCTTTCCGGAAAAGGGGCCCAACGGGCCCTTTGTCGTTTCCGGGGCGTCATGTTTCCACGCCGGCCAAGGCCGGCACCCAACCATAGAGATCAAGGCAGGCTGTGAGCGACAAGGCAACCGACATCGCGAATCTGCTCGCCCCGACCGTTGTGTCGCTGGGCCTGGAGCTGCTGGGCGTTGAGTATCTGCCGGCCCCCGGCGGTGCGACCCTGCGCCTTTACATCGACGTGCCGCTGGCTGAACAGCCCGAGCGCATCATCAATGTCGACGACTGCGAGCGGGTCAGCCGCGAAGTCTCGGCGCAGCTGGACGTCGAAGACCCGATCAGCGGCAATTACACGCTGGAAGTGTCCTCGCCGGGCGTGGACCGCCCGCTGTTCAACCTGGAGCAGTTCGGCCGCCACCAGGGTGAATCGGCCAAGGTCACGCTGAAGCTGCCGCAGGACAACCGTCGTCGCCTGCAGGGCCGTATCGAAGCGATCGACGAGGCTGCGGGCACCATCACCTTCATCGTCGACAAGGCTGAAGTGGTCGTGTCGGCCGACAACATCGACAAGGCACGGATCATGCCCGACTGGGTGGCGCTGGGGCTGGCCCCGAGCAAGCCGACCGGTCCGGCACCGAAGCGTCCGAAGCCGAACACGAATTCTTCTTCCAACGAGCCGGCGGCAAAGAAGCCGCGCGCGGAGTGAGCCAATGAGCAAGGAACTGTTGCTGGTAGTCGACGCAGTCGCCAACGAGAAGGGCGTGCCGCGTGAAGTGATCTTCGATGCCATCGAGGCCGCCCTGGCCTCGGCAGCGAAGAAGCGCTATCCCGAGGAGGAAGTGCTGACCCGCGTGGTCATCGACCACAAGGATGGCAGCTACGAAACCTTCCGGCGCTGGGAAGTGGTGGCCGATGACGTGGTGATGGAATCGCCGGATCGCCAGATCCGCCTGATGGACGCCGTCGACGAGGCCGAAGGCGTCGAGGTCGGCGACTACATCGAAGAGCAGATCGAGAACCCGGACTTCGGCCGCATCGCTGCCCAGGCCGCCAAGCAGGTCATCGTCCAGCGCGTGCGCGAAGCCGAGCGCCAGCAGGTCGTGGATGCATGGAAGGATCGCGTGGGTGAGCTGATCACCGGTGTGGTCAAGCGCGCCGAGCGCGGCAACATCTACGTCGACCTCGGTGGCAATGCCGAAGGCTTCATTCCGAAGGACAAGGGCATTCCGCGCGACGTGCTGCGTGCCGGCGACCGCGTGCGCGGCTACCTGGCCGAAGTGCGCTCGGAGCCGCGTGGCCCGCAGCTGTTCATCAGCCGCGCCGCGCCGGAGTTCATGATCGAGCTGTTCAAGCTGGAAGTGCCGGAAGTCGGCCAGGGCCTGGTGGAAATCAAGGCCTGCGCCCGCGATCCGGGCGACCGCGCCAAGATCGCCGTGCTGGCCCACGACCAGCGCACCGATCCGATCGGTGCCTGCATCGGCATGCGCGGTTCGCGCGTGCAGGCCGTGTCCAACGAGCTCAATGGCGAGCGCGTGGACATCGTGCTGTGGAACGACAACCCGGCCAACTTCGTCATCAACGCGATGGCGCCGGCCGAAGTGCAGTCGATCATCGTCGATGAGGACAAGCACTCGATGGACCTGGCCGTTGCCGAAGACCGCCTGGCCCAGGCGATCGGCAAGGGCGGCCAGAACGTGCGCCTGGCCAGCCGCCTGACCGGCTGGCAGCTCAACGTGATGACCCAGGACCAGGTCACTGCCAAGTCGGAGGCCGAGCAGGCTGCCGCCCGCCAGCTGTTCATGGACAAGCTGGAAGTGGACGAGGAAATCGCCGGCATCCTGGTCAGCGAAGGCTTCGGCACCGTCGAGGAAATCGCATATGTCCCGGTCGGCGAACTGCTGGCCGTGGAAGGTTTCGACGAGGACATCGTCGAAGAGCTGCGCGCTCGTGCCCGCGATGCGCTGCTCAATGAGGCCCTGGCAGTCGAGGAAGGCCTTGAAGACGGCCAGCCGGCGCAGGACCTGCTGTCCCTGAAGGGCATGGACGAAGCCACCGCATATGCGCTGGCCGGCCACGGCGTGCGTACCAGCGAGGACCTGTCCGACCTGGCCGCCGACGAGGTCATGGACTTCGGCATCGAAGGACTGGATCAGGCGCGCGCCGCTGCGCTGATCCTGGCCGCCCGTGCCGAGGAGATCGCCCGACTGGAACGCGGCGAATGAGCCGGCAATGAACAGGGCCCTGAGCCGCTCAGGGCGTAGAATCCGCGCCACCTCCAGATGCGGGGGGGCGCCCACAAGATCATAGGATCCGAATGTCGCAGCAAACCACCATCCGCAAGCTTGCCGAACTGGTCAACACGCCGGTCGAAAAACTGCTGGAACAGCTGGCCGGTGCCGGCATGAAGTTCAGCGGTCCCGACCAGGTCGTGACCAGCTCCGAGAAGGTAAAGCTCCTGGGCTTCCTTCGTCGTTCGCACGGCAAGCCCGAGCAGGCCCCGGAAGAGACCGATCAGTCTGCAAAGAAGATCACGCTCAACCGCCGGAAGCAGCAGGAAGTGACGGTCAATTCCGGTCGCAGCAAGACGACCGTGAATGTCGAGGTGCGCCAGAAGCGTACCTACGTCAAGGATGGTGCTCGCGCCATGACGCCGGACGAAGAGCGCGCCGACATCCTGCGCAAGCTGGAAGAGTCGCGTGCGCGCAACCTCGCCGAACAGCAGGCCCTGGCCGAGAAGGATCGTCTGCGCGACGAGGCCATCGTCCGTGCCCGTGAGGAAGAGGCTGCCGCCAAGGAACGCGCCGAGGCCGAGAAGAAGGCCGCCGAGGAAGCTGCGGCTGCGGCCAAGGCGGCCGAGGCACTGGCCGCCAGCAAGCCCAAGCGTGCTCCGATCGACGAAACCGCGCCGCGCCCGCCGCGCGCCCCGGCCGCCGCCCCGGCTGCGCCGCGTGGTGCTCCGCCGCCGCCGCCGCGCAACGACGAGCGCAACAACCGCAGCGCGCCGCGCAACGAGCGTGGCCCGGGCGACCGCTTCGCCGGCCAGATGCACCTGTCGGCCGCCGACCGTGCGCGTCGTGGCAACAGCAACAACAGCAATTCGCGTGGACGTCCGGGTGGCCGCAACCAGTCCGGTGGCCGTCGCGACATGTCGCGTGGTGGCAACAATGCCGGTCCGCACGCGTTCGAACGCCCGACCGCACCGGTCGTGCGTGAAGTCGCGATCGGCGAGACCATCACCGTGGCCGACCTGGCGCAGAAGCTCGCGCTGAAGGGCGGCGAGGTGGTGAAGGCGCTGTTCAAGATGGGCGTGATGGCGACCATCACCCAGTCCATCGACCACGACACCGCTGCGCTGGTGACCGAAGAACTCGGCCACAAGGCAATCCGTGCCAACGACAACGATGCCGAAGACGCGCTGCTGGCTTCGACCGGTGAAAACCAGGGCGAAGCCGTACAGCGCCCGCCGGTGGTCACCATCATGGGTCACGTGGACCACGGCAAGACCTCGCTGCTGGACTACATCCGCCGCACCAAGGTTGCCCACGGCGAAGCCGGCGGCATCACCCAGCATATCGGCGCCTACCACGTCGAGACGCCCAAGGGCGTCATCAGCTTCCTGGATACCCCGGGCCACGCCGCGTTCACCTCAATGCGTGCCCGCGGTGCCAAGCTGACCGACATCGTGGTGCTGGTGGTTGCTGCCGACGACGGCGTCATGCCGCAGACCAAGGAAGCGATCCAGCACGCCCGTTCGGCGGGTGTGCCGCTGATCGTGGCGATCAACAAGATCGACAAGTCCGGTGCCGACCCGATGCGGGTCAAGAACGAACTGCTCTCCGAGCAGGTCGTGGCCGAAGAGTTCGGTGGTGACATCCAGATGGTGGAGATCTCGGCCAAGACCGGCCTGGGCATCGACGACCTGCTGGACGCGGTATCGGTGCAGGCCGAACTGCTGGAACTGAAGGCCGTCGACGAAGGTCGCGCCTCGGGCGTGGTGATCGAATCGTCGCTGGACAAGGGCCGCGGCCCGGTCGCTACGGTGCTGGTGCAGCAGGGCCGCCTGAAGAAGGGCGACTACCTGGTGTGCGGTATCCAGTACGGCCGCGTGCGTGCGCTGTTCGACGAAACCGGCAAGCAGCCGGAGTTCGCCGGCCCGTCGATCCCGGTGCAGGTCCTGGGCCTGTCCGGTGTGCCGGAAGCCGGAGACGACTTCGTGGTGGTCGAGGACGAGCGCCTGGCCAAGGATGTTGCCCAGCAGCGTGAGACCAAGCGCCGTGAATCGCGCCTGGTCGCCACCGCTGGCAGCCGCATGGAAGACATCATGGCGACCCTGGGCAAGGGCGAGGGCCAGCAGGTCCTCAACCTGGTCATCAAGGCCGACGTGCAGGGTTCGGTGCAGGCCCTGAGCCAGGCACTGGTCGCGCTGTCCAACGAAGACATCCGCATCAACGTGATCCACTCCGGCGTCGGCGGCATCACCGAATCGGATGCCAACTCGGCGGCTGCTTCGAAGGCCACCGTCATCGGCTTCAACGTGCGTGCGGATGCTTCGGCCCGTCGCATCATTGAATCCAACGGCGTCGACCTGCGTTACTTCTCGATCATCTATGACGTGATCGATCAGGTGAAGCAGGTGGCATCCGGTCTGCTGGGCGTGGAGATCCGCGAAGAGATCATCGGTATCGCCGAGGTCCGCGACGTCTTCCGCAGCTCCAAGCTGGGCGCCGTTGCCGGCTCGATGGTCATCGAGGGCGTGGTCAAGCGCAACAAGCCGATCCGCGTGCTGCGCGACAGCGTGGTGATCTTCGAGGGCGAGCTGGAATCGCTGCGTCGCTTCAAGGAGAACGTCGAGGAAGTCCGCAACGGTACCGAATGCGGTATCGCGGTGAAGGCCTACAACGACGTCAAGCCGGGCGACCAGATCGAGTGCTTCGAGCGTATCGAAGTGCCGCGCACCCTGTAATGCTGCAAGGTGGCCCGACCAACGGTCGGGCCCT
>NZ_JBHHMJ010000694.1:0-1904 GCF_042136455.1 Stenotrophomonas sp. 3diitr2024 | reverse complement strand
CTGCGCTGGGCCCAGCGCAGGCTCAGCTCCATGGAACGGCGGGCAACGTCTTCGGTGGCCGGGTACGGGGTGCACTCGTCGAAGATCATCACGATGTCCGAATCGAGCACCTTCTGGATCTTCATGCTCTCCTCGGGACCGAGGAACACCCGGGCGCCGTCGGTGGGCGAGGCAAAGGTCACGCCCTGCTCGGTGATCTTGCGTCGATGGGCCAGCGAGAACACCTGGAAACCACCGGAGTCGGTCAGGATCGGGCCATCCCAGCGGCAGAAGCCGTGCAGCCCGCCGTGGTCGGCGATGATGTCCAGGCCGGGGCGCAGGTACAGGTGGAAGGTGTTGCCGAGGATGATCTCGGCGCCCAGCGCCCGCACCTGGTCCGGCAGGATGCCCTTGACCGAGCCATAGGTCCCCACCGGCATGAAGGCCGGCGTTTCCACCGTGCCACGCGGGAAGGTCAGGCGGCCACGGCGGGCACGGCCATCGCGGGTCTGGAGCTGGAACTGCAATCGGGACATGGAGCGGTCGTTCAGGCAAATAGTCGCCCATTGTCTCCCAAAACCGGGGCGGCCGCCCATTCAGGCCTGAACAGGCTCCATCTGACACTTTACCTGTCGCAATTGGCCTTGGCGGCGGAACGTCTTCCTCCTAGGGTGACCAGCCCCACATGCTGGCACTCCACTCATGCCCACCCTGCGCGACCTTCCTCTGGAAACTGAATGGTTTCCGGACGCACAGGAGTCGCTGGAGTTTCCAGGCGACCTGCTTCTTCCGAGCGGCCCAGCGAACTACGTAGGCGCAGTGATGTGTCTACGCCTGACGCTGTACTTCAAGGACGCACATCTGGCCGGCACGAGAGAAAACCTGTGCCTTTGCTTCGACGCGTTCCGCGAGCACGCGGGAGGCGAATTGTCATGGCTCTGGCGCGAGAAACCAACGGATGGACGATCCCGGCAGCGCGTCAAGGACAGCAAAGCTCTGCGAGAAATGATCGAGCCCATGTTGGAAGACGACCATCTCAGCTTCTGCTACACCAGCGGTCCCAATGCTGAAGACGCCGGAGCCTGGCAGTTCCGTGTTTACGGCAAGCGCGGCTGGCAATCCCGAATGGGCAACGACATGAGTGTCCTTGAACTGTCGGTCCCGACTGGCCATTTCTCAGGAAAGGAATGCCAGTTCATTAAACTGGCGATCAAATGTGCACACTGGTTGAGGGCCGCACATGGGCATGCCGGCTACGCATTGAATCTGAGCGCAGTACGCCGAGAGCGCAATGAGCCCATTGAAGCAGTGCTGGCCCAGCGCCTTCCCGGCCTGGATGTGGGGGACGCCGCGCTCCTGGCGAACCGGGCGGAACTCAAGCATCTCAAGATCAAGACGGTGAGCTGGTTGACCCTACTGGATGACGCCCGGCTGGCAGCGGCTGGAGGGCTTGATCAGCTCCGCAGCGCTCTCCCCGAGCAGTATTTCAGGCTCCAAGGGTATGGCGGCGGCGTCTTGATCCAGGCTGGAGCGCGACCCCTCGCCTACGCTGATGCAGAAGATCCTCGCGCCCCTGAATATGTACTGCTCGACCATCAACTCCGGGGTCTGCGACCTGCGTCGGTCGGCAATCTCCATTCCAACCCAAAGTCCACAGAACCGAGGCTGATCGGCCGGATCGCCGATCAGTGGATGCGTCGATTTGAAGTCGATCCTTCAGAGATCTCGATTCACGAAGCAAGGCTTGCGCAGCAGCATCCATGCACAATCGAATGAGCCAAGGCGAGCAAATGAACAAAATCCCTGGTGGAAAAATTGAGCAGAAAGCCGATCGAATCGCCCCGGCTACCAGCCCCGTAGCCGGACACGCATGGCGTGGATTCCACCTTCAGGCACAAGCGGTGCGCACCAACGGTGCGCACCCA
>NZ_JBHHMJ010000692.1:0-1137 GCF_042136455.1 Stenotrophomonas sp. 3diitr2024 | reverse complement strand
CGCTGGCCGGCAACCTCAGGATCCCTGCAGCTGCCGGCCAGCGGCCGGCACTACCACAGGCGGGTCAGTGACCCGATTCGACCTTGCGCCATTCCACGGCGGCACGATCCAGCACGCCGTTGACGTAGGTATGGCCATGTTCGGAACCGAAGCGCTTGGCCGATTCGATGGCCTCGTTGATCACCACGCGGTACGGCACGTCCAGGCGGTAGCGAAGCTCGTAGGCGGCCAGGCGCAGCACCGCGCGTTCGATCGCATCCACTTCCTCGATGCCACGGTCCAGGTACGGGCCGAGCGCTTCGTCGATGTCGCGACGGTTGTCGAGCACGCCGTGCACCAGCGCTTCGAAGTACGCCAGGTCGGCGATTTCGCGGGCCTGCTCGTGGGCGAACTGGGCGATCAGCGACTGGGCGTTGCCGCCGGAGATCTGCCAGGCGTAGATGGCCTGCACGGCACGACGGCGGGCGCGCGAGCGCAGCACCGGGTCGACGCCATCGCGGCGGACGGGTTTACCGGAGGGCTTGCCCTGGGTGTTCTTGTTCATGGCAGTTGCTCCAGCAGATTGACCATTTCCAGTGCGGCGAGTGCGACTTCCTCGCCCTTGTTGCCGTGGCTGCCGCCTGCGCGGGCCTCGGCGTCTTCAACGCGTTCCACCGCCAGCACGCCGTTCAGTACCGGCACGCCGAAATCCAGCTGCACACGCATCAGGCCTTCGGCGCAACGGTCGGCGACGTGTTCGTAGTGGCGGGTGTCGCCACGGATCACGCAGCCCAGGGTGAGGATGGCGGCGTGTTCATGGGCGGCGGCCAGGCGTGCGGCCACCAGCGGCAGTTCCCAGGCACCCGGCACGCGGATCACGTCGATGTTGGCTTCGGTGATGCCGTTGCCGGCCAGGCTCAGGCGGGCGCCTGCGACCAACGCGTCGGTGATGCGGGCGTTCCAGCGGCTGGCCAGGATGGCGAAGCGCGCCGACTCGGGAGTGCGAAGATCGCCTTCGTAGTGGCTCATATGCGGCTTGGGGGACTCGATAAGGGGGTAATTCTAGCGTGGATGGGCCCCGGCCGTGGCTGGCGGGGGCCTGCAGGGTGTGCCGACCAACGGTCGGTCCCCACCGGTAGTGGGGGGGGGGGGGGGGGG
>NZ_JBHHMJ010000690.1:0-3510 GCF_042136455.1 Stenotrophomonas sp. 3diitr2024 | reverse complement strand
GCCGACCGTTGGTCGGCACACCGGATTATGCGGCGACCGGAGCCTGTGGTGGCGAGGACGGGCTGTTGCCGTTGTCGTCCGGATGATCGTCGTCATTGTCGGCGTCATCGCGCCAACGCCAGTCGGCCGGCGTCAGCGGATCCAGGCCATAGGCAATGCGCGCCTTGTCGCACTGCGGGCTGGCCTTGCCGTATTCCCACGATGCATCCACCTCACGGCACACGCTGGGCCGGTTGGGGTGGATCGTGCAGCGTGAATACACGCCGATCTGCGCATCCAGCGCGACGCAGCGCACCGGCTTGGAATGGGTGCCGCGCATGCACAGGCGATGCGGGTCCAGCACCTCGGTAAGCTGGTGCGGCACGCCGCCGGGGGTGACCTCGTCCGATTCCATCCAGTGGAAGGCCACGCGGTACTGGGTGCAGCAGGCGCCGCAGGTCATGCAGGGATGTTGCATGGGCAAGCCGCCTCGGGCGGCAGTCGGAATCGGGAACGAGGGTGCGGATTTTCCACGAAGTGGGCCGCCGCGCAAGAAATTCCGTAAGCGGCGACAATGAACGGATGAACCGACCCTGCAACATTGCGGCCCGTTTGCCTGAACTGGCGCGTGAACGCCCCGACCAGATCGCCATCCGCTGCCCGGGCCGCCGCGGCGCCGGCAACGGCATGGCCGCCTACGATGTCACCCTCGATTACCGTCAGCTGGACGCCCGCAGTGATGCCATGGCCGCCGGCCTGGCCGGCTACGGGATCGGCCGTGGCGTGCGCACGGTGGTGATGGTGCGGCCTTCTCCGGAGTTCTTCCTGCTGATGTTCGCGCTGTTCAAGCTGGGCGCAGTGCCGGTGCTGGTCGATCCGGGCATCGACCGGCGCGCGCTGAAGCAGTGCCTGGACGAGGCGCAGCCGCAGGCCTTCATCGGCATTCCGCTGGCGCATGTGGCGCGGCTGGTGCTGCGCTGGGCGCCGTCGGCCACCCGGCTGGTGACGGTCGGCCGCCGCCTCGGCTGGGGCGGTACCAGCCTGGCCGCGCTGGAACGTGCCGGTGCCAAGGGGGGGGCCATGCTGGCCGATACCGATGGCGAGGACATGGCGGCGATCCTGTTCACCAGCGGCTCCACCGGCGTGCCCAAGGGCGTGGTCTACCGCCACCGCCACTTCGTCGGCCAGATCCAGTTGCTGGGCAGTGCCTTCGGCATGGAAGCGGGTGGGGTGGACCTGCCGACCTTCCCACCGTTCGCGCTGTTCGACCCGGCGTTGGGCCTGACTTCGGTGATCCCGGACATGGACCCGACGCGGCCGGCGCAGGCCGACCCGGGACGCCTGCACGATGCCATCCAGCGCTTCGGCGTAACCCAGCTGTTCGGCTCGCCAGCGCTGATGCGGGTGCTGGCCCGGCACGGGCGGCCACTGCCGACGGTGACCCGGGTGACCTCGGCCGGGGCACCGGTGCCGCCGGACGTGGTCGCCACCATCCGCAGCCTGCTGCCGGCCGATGCGCAGTTCTGGACTCCCTATGGCGCCACCGAGTGCCTGCCGGTGGCGGTGGTCGAAGGCCGTGAACTGGAGCGCACCCGCGCGGCGACCGAGGCCGGTGCCGGCACCTGCGTGGGCAACGTGGTGGCCCCCAACGAGGTGCGCATCATCGCCATCGACGACGCACCGCTGCCGGACTGGTCACAGGCGCGCGTGCTGGGGGTGGGGGAAGTGGGGGAAATCACCGTGGCCGGGCCGACCGCCACCGACAGCTACTTCAACCGCCCGCAGGCCACTGCGGCGGCGAAGATCCGCGAGACGCTGGCCGATGGCAGCACCCGCGTGGTGCATCGCATGGGCGACGTTGGTTATTTCGATGTGCAGGGCCGCCTGTGGTTCTGCGGGCGCAAGACGCAGCGCGTGGAAACCGCGCGCGGGCCGCTGTACACCGAGCAGGTCGAGCCGATGTTCAACACCGTGGCCGGCGTGGCGCGCACTGCGCTGGTTGGCGTGGGGGCCGCCGGTGCGCAGGTGCCGGTGCTGTGCGTGGAGCTGCAGCGTGGCCGGTCCGACAGCCCGGCACTGCAGGAAGCGCTGCGTGCCAAGGCCGCCGCATGCCTGGCCGGAGCCGGGCTGGAGCACTTCCTGGTACACCCTTCGTTCCCCGTCGATATCCGTCATAACGCCAAGATCGGCCGCGAGAAGCTCGCCGTCTGGGCCAGCGCCGAACTGGAGAAGCGCGCATGAAGATCCTGGTCACCGGTGGCGGTGGTTTCCTTGGGCAGGCGCTGTGCCGCGGGCTGGTCGAGCGTGGCCACCAGGTGCTGGCGTTCAACCGCAGTCATTACCCGGAACTGCAGGCGATGGGCGTGGGCCAGATCCGCGGTGATCTGGCCGATGCGCAGGCGGTGCTGCATGCGGTGGCCGGCGTCGATGCGGTGTTCCACAACGGCGCCAAGGCCGGCGCATGGGGCAGCTATGACAGCTACCACCAGGCCAACGTGGTCGGCACCGACAACGTCCTCGCGGCCTGCCGCGCGCATGGCATCAACCGGCTGGTCTACACCTCCACGCCCAGCGTGACCCATCGTGCCACGCACCCGGTGGAAGGCCTCGGGGCTGACGAGGTGCCGTACGGCGAAGATTTCCAGGCGCCGTATGCGGCTACCAAGGCAATCGCCGAACAGCGCGTGCTGGCCGCCAACGATGCGTCGCTGGCGACGGTGGCACTGCGCCCGCGCCTGATCTGGGGCCCGGGCGACCAGCAGCTGGTGCCGAGGCTGGCCGAGCGTGCGCGGCAGGGCCGCCTGCGCCTGGTGGGGGATGGCAACAACAGGGTGGACACCACCTACATCGACAACGCCGCACTCGCGCACTTCCTCGCCTTCGAGGCACTGGCGCCGGGCGCTGCGTGTGCGGGCAAGGCCTACTTCATCTCCAATGGCGAGCCGCTGCCGATGCGCGAGCTGGTCAACAAGCTGCTGGCCGCTGTTGGCGCGCCGACGGTGGACAAGGCGATCAGCTTCAAGACCGCGTACCGTGTCGGCGCCATCTGCGAGCGGCTGTGGCCGCTGCTGCGCCTGCGTGGCGAGCCGCCGCTGACCCGCTTCCTGGCCGAGCAGTTGTGCACGCCGCACTGGTACAGCATGGAACCGGCGCGCCGTGACTTCGGCTACGTGCCGCAGGTCAGCATCGAAGAGGGGCTGCGCAGGCTGAAGGCTTCATCTGCTGCATAGATCGCCGTCACTGGTTGCACACCGCAGGATCGGGAGGATGGACCCACGCCATCCAAGGCTCGACCACCCGCGAGGAGCGCCATGCTGCACTACGCCATCATCTTCTTTGTCATCGCCATCATCGCCGCTGTTCTGGGCTTCTCCGGAATCGCCGGCGCCGCAACCAACATCGCCTGGATCCTGTTCGTGGTGTTCCTGATCCTTGCGGTGATCTCGATGTTCCGCAAGCGCGGCTAGCCGGTAGTGCCGGCCGCTGGCCGGCATCGCTTTCCGCAGAGTCGAGCTATGCTCGACTCTGCGG
>NZ_JBHHMJ010000689.1:0-4494 GCF_042136455.1 Stenotrophomonas sp. 3diitr2024 | reverse complement strand
AGAACCGTGGAAGGTCCGCGGGATGCCGGCCAGCGGCCGGCATTACCGCATCTGGTCCGTAGATCCACGCCATGCGTGGATCGGCCTAAAGCACCAACAATCGCCCCGGCGCATGGGCCAGGGGCCAATGACCCTGTTCGTACAGCGCAAGCACAGGCTCCCAGTGTGCCGGCAGGCTGAGATGCATCTCCAGCAGGCGTTGCCGGAAGGCGAACATCGCCCCATCGCGCGCCACCAGCTGCAGGTCATGTGCGCCACAGCGCAGTGCCGGCAGATCCAGGGCCGAAAGCGCGCGCATCAACGTGCGGTTGAGTTCGCGTCGGGCGTCGGCGAGTTCGGCGGGATGGGGCAGGGCGCCGTGAAACGGATCCGAATCGCCCAGTGTCGTGGGCATCCATTCGAAACCATCGGTATCGATGGTCCGCAGTGCTTCGGCCAGCGACCGAACGGCGACGACGCCGGCCGTTATGGGCAGTGTTTCACCCAACCGGGAAAAAAAGCCGATTCCAGACATCCGCTGCAGCATGCTATCCATACGGGCATTGTAGATCCACGCCATGCGAGGATGCCGCTGTCCCGGTCCTGCGGCTACAGCAATTCCAGCACCAACCCCAGCACCGGCAGCGCGATCGCCAGCGGCGCAATCCATGTTGGACGATACGGATACAACCCGAGCGACAGCGTCACGCCGGCCAGGGTCATTGCCCCCAGCCACAGCACCGGGCCCATCGCCCAGCCTTGGTCGGCCACGCACAGTGCGAATGCCGCCGCCAGCAGCGCCCAGCCCAGCACCCGCCACTGCATCCGCCGTGCGGGTGCGGCCGCGGCCTTGCCATGCAGGTCGTGCTGGTGCTTTTCCATCGACAGCGACAGCGCGGTGAACGCAGAGAACGACAGCGCCAGTGCCAGCAGCATCATGCGCTGGCCTCCGCTTCGGCCGCTTCTGCAGTGTTCACCGTTGCCTTCGGCGCAGCCGCAGCGGCCGCACGCTTCTTCTTCTCGGCCGCACTCAGCGGTGGCGTCCAGCGCTGCATGCGCCAGCCGCACAGCGCCAGCATTGCGCCGAATGCGATCATCGAAAGATCGACGCCGGCCAGTACCCAGTCGCCGTTGCGCAGCGTGACCCCGAGGTGGGCATGGGTGGTCACTGCATTGACCACCGGCACCAGTGCGAACGCGGCCGCACCCAGGTACAACTGCCACGCCCACATCATCCGCTTCGGCCAGATGAAGGCGGCCAGCAGCGCGGCGCCCCAGGCGCAGAAGAACACGTTGGCCTCGGCACTGGAGCGCTCGGCGATCTGCAGCGGCAGCAGGCGGTTGCCCCAGAAGTACGCCGCGAAGGCGATCGGCAGGCCGGCCACGGTGCCGATGTTCAGCGCATCGACCAGGCGCAGGCCGAATCCGGTACGCCCGTTCTTGGCATGCTTGGGACGCTCCTTCACCGCCCACAGCACCACGCCGCTGGCGACCATCAGGCAGCCGACCAGGCCGGACAGGAAGAACAGTGCGCGCAGGCCCCAGTCGGCGAAGCGCGCCAGGTGCAGGCCATACAGCACGCCACGGGTGGCGGTGGCACCGCCGGACGGTGGCGTCTCTTCCAGCAGCGCACCGCTGACCATGTCGTAGCGCAGCGCCGGGGTGTCGGTGGACAAACGCCTGCCGTCACGTTGGCGGATGTCGATCACCGCATTGGCAGCGCCCGGGTTGGACACGGTGAAGCCGGCCACTTCCACGCCGTGCCAGTGCGCACGCGCGCTGTCCAGCAACTGTGCGATCGGCAGCGGCGTGGCGCGGCCCTGCGCCGGCGCGGTCACCTCTGGCATGCCGCCGAAGGCTTCGCTGAAGAACTTGTCCTCGTCCTGCGGGTAGGCGACTTTCACCCCCCACGGCAGGTACATGATCATCAGAGTGACGATGCCGGTGTAGGTGATCATCGCGTGGTACGGCAGGGCCATCACCGCGCTGACGTTATGGAAATCCAGCCAGGACCGCAGGCCCTTGTCCTTGCGGAAGGTGAAGAAGTCCTTGAAGATTTTCTTGTGGGTGATGACGCCGGTGATGATCGCCACCAGCATGAACATCGCGCAGAACCCGACCAGGTAGCGCGCCCAGTACACCGGGATGTAGTGCAGGTCGAAGTGCAGGCGGTAGAAGAAGTCGCCGCCACGGGTCTCGCGCGCCTTCAGTGCCTGGCCGGTGTTCGGGTCGAGCGTGGCGTCGCCGAAGCCACCACGACGGCCACGACTGGGGTCGGCCAGTTCCGGTGGCAGCCGCCAGAACAGCTGCATGGCCGGGTTGCGCGGCTGCGGCAGGGTGACCAACCAGTTCTCGGCGTGACTCGCATTGGCCTGCAGGTAGGCCACCGCGCGCTGCGCGGCCACGTCGATGCTGACGTTGCTGGACGGCAGCTCCGGGCGCATCCAGCGACTGATTTCCTCGCGGTAGTAGCTGGCCGTGCCGGCCATGAAGATCAGCAGCAGCAACCAGCCGACCAGCAGGCCCGTCCAGGTATGCAGCCAGGCCATCGACTGGCGGAATCCGTTCTTCATGCCCAGGCGCCCAACAGGCGTGCGACCGCCGCCATCAGCAGGGCGGGGGCGAGGATGCCGACCCAGGCCCGCAGTGCGCTGCGGGTGGCAAAGGCCCACAGCGCCGCGCAGGCAGCCACCACAATGGCCAGCAGCATGCCGGTCAGCACGGTCTGGCCGCGCGCGCCGGGCAACGCCACCGCGCAGAACACGCTGGTCATCGAGGCCAGCGCATAGCCGCCGAAAATCGCGGCCAAAGCGCGTGACAGCACGCCCCAGCGCGGGCTGGAGAACAAGGTGCGGGGGCTGGCGGGTGTGGGCGAGCGGTCCACGGCGTTCCTGAAGGTAGGAGAAGGGATGGAACGCGTCCGCGGCCCCCTTGCGCCCTGCGCATGTCGCCCAGCGTGTCCCATCGACGAAGCACTGCCCGCGCAGACGGGCAGCCCAGAAGTCGGGGCAGTACACGGGCGATGGGCACGTTTTTGGTGCCCGTTTGGCTAAGCGTACAACCGATCAGCAAATGATATGTATTCGCATTTCATGAATCAAGCGTGCTGATCGTGGGCGTTGGCCGGGGCTAGAAACTGAACACCACGGTTGCCGCATGCAGCAGCAGGCCGATCAACCCGCCCACCAGGGTGCCGTTGAAGCGGATGAACTGCAGGTCGCGACCCACGCTCAGTTCCAGTTGCTCGACCAGGTGCCGCTCATCCCAGCCCTTCACGGTCTGCGCGATATGCGTGGTCACGCCCTCGCGCAGGCGGCCGGTCAGGCGCTGCGCACCTTCCAGCAGGTGCTGGTTGAGGGCCTCGCGCAGGGCCGGGTCGGCCTGCAGGCTGCTGCCCAGCGACGCCAGGCTGCGCCGCAGGTGTCCGACCAGCGCAGAGTCTTCGCGTTGCAGGTCGGCGCGCAGGCTGGCATGGATACGCGCCCACAGCCCCTGCACGTAGTCCTGCAGGGCGGGGTGGTCGATCATGTCCTGCTTGAGCTGTTCGATGCGCTCAGCCAGCGCCGGGTCTTCGCGCAGGCGCTGCACGTAGTTCTGCAGCCAGGTCTCGTAATCCTGGCGCAGCGGATGCTGCGGCTCGGCCAGCACCTGTTGCAGTTCTTCCAGTACCGCCCGCGCCAGGCGTTCGGCCAGGCTGTCGCCGATCTCGTCGATTGGCTTGACCCAGTTCACCGTGCTCGACAGCGTCGGCCATTCGCGCTGGATGTAGCGCACGATCAGCTGCGAGGCGCGCTCCTTCACCTCCGGCTGCTCCAGCCAGCGTCCCAGGCGCTGCAGGCCCTCGTCCAGCACGCGCTGGTGGCGGCCATCGGCGGTCAGCAGGGCCAGCAGTTCACCGGCGGTGGCAGCAGCGTTCCACTGCCGCAGCTGCTGCACCACGAAGGCATGCAGTTGCCGCCGCACCGCGGTTTCGTCGAAGAAATCCAGTGCCTGCAGCGCCCAGCCGCGGGCCATGTCGGCCAGCATCCGCGAGCGTGCCGGGTCGGCCAGCCAGCTACCGAGACGACTGGCCGGATCGAACACCTTCAGCTTGGCCAGCAGCACACCCGGTTCCAGGAACTGGTCGCGCACGAACAGCGCCAGGCTGTCGCCGATGCGTTCCTTGCTGCGCGGGATGATCGCGGTGTGCGGAATCGGCAGGCCCATTGGCCGCCGGAACAGCGCAACGACTGCGAACCAGTCGGCCAGCGCGCCGACCGCAGCAGCCTCGCAGAAGGCCGAAACCCAGGCCCAGATGCCGCGTTCGCCGTGCCAATGGCTGACCGCGAATCCGGCCAGCATCAACAGCAGCAGGCCCAGTGCGAGGGCTTTCAGGCGCCGCAGCTGGGCGCGGCGCGGATCGTGGGCAGGCGTCATGCCGGAAGTCTAACCGGCACGGCATGAGCATCTGGTAGTGCCGGCCGCTGGCCGGCATCTTCAGTTCACCCGATACCTTCATGGAGTTGCCGGCCAGCG
>NZ_JBHHMJ010000680.1:0-477 GCF_042136455.1 Stenotrophomonas sp. 3diitr2024 | reverse complement strand
CTTACTATTTCGTAGTGTTTCATTTAAATATGTTTTCATACGAAATGTATTTCTTATTTTTATTGATACTAAACAGTTAAAGGAGATACGAATATGAGAAAAGGAAAAACTCCTATTGTTTTTATCCCAGGTCTTTTCGGTTCAATGAGCAATATTATTATTCCCGGCACTGGTAATTGGAGTTTTGGACTTTCTGCATTTGTTTACGAACCATTCATCATGATGCTAGAAAGTATGGGTACGAACGAAATAAAGATTTGTTCATCTGTTTTTATGACTGGCGGCAGCGTATTGTTTTCCTTTTTGAACAAGTGCACTATATGTTTCAGCTAATTTTTCCGAGTTGTAGCCGTTCCACGGCATGAACGCGATCAGCATGTTCTGGCCCAGGGCCAGCTCGCCGATGTCGGTGGACGGACCGTCGGCCAGCACGTCGCCGCGGGCGATGACGTCACCCACCTGGACCAGCGGACGCTG
>NZ_JBHHMJ010000674.1:0-7452 GCF_042136455.1 Stenotrophomonas sp. 3diitr2024 | reverse complement strand
GAGCCCACGCTCGGCTGCATTGCGCCAGCCGGGCATGGGCTCGGCTCTGCAAAATCATGCATAAAAAAACGCGGCGCCAGGCGCCGCGTTCTTCCTTGGACCAGTCGCGCGGCCGGATCAGGCCTTGGCGACGGCCTTCTTCGCCACGGCCTTCTTCGCCGGAGCCTTGGCCACGGTCTTCTTGGCAACCGGGGCGGCGGCGCCTACGGCGACCTTGCTCGCGGTATGCGAACGGGCGTTGCCGTAGCTGGCGTTGTAGCGCTTGCCCTTGGCGGTCTTGCGGTCACCCTTACCCATGTCTTCAACTCCTCAAGTGTGAAATCTGGTTACCCCGTACTGACACGGGTTCGGCGGGGCCGCCTTGCTGGGCGCCCCCGCGCACGATCGAAAATCCTATCATGGAGCGCCTAGTGCGCGCAGCTGGCGTCGTGTACGTGGCCGTGGTTCAGGCGCAGGTTGACCAGATGGGCAACGCCCACCAGCAGGCCACCGATGGTCATCACCACCGCATGCGGCACGGCGTTGTGATGCAGCGGCTCGTACAGCACGCCGGCCCACAGCGCGACCAGGCCGGGGATCAGGAAGCCCAGCGCACGCAGCGCGCCATGGCGGCGGTAACCCCAGACCAGACTGAACAGCCCAAGCAGGGTCACGAACAGCACCAGGGCCTGTTCAACGCCGTCGCTCAGCCAGAACGACAGGCCCAGCGAGGGCGCTGCCGCCAGCAGCACCGGGATGACTGCGCAATGCACCGCGCACAGCATCGAACCGGTGGCACCGAAACGGTCGAGCAGGTGGCGCAGGCGTGAGGACAAGGACATGACTTCCAGCAGGGTCGGCGAATCGTTATGGAATAATATAACATCCCTTCCCGACCCGCACGCTTTCCCTCCCCCTGTCCCATCGACGGGATTCGTGCGCCCCGTGATTGATACAGTGTAACAAAGGACCCATCCATGCCCGCCCACACCGCACGGCTCAAGCCGCATTCCCTGGCCCTGGCCCTCGCCGCCCTGCTGCCGTCCGTCGCCTTTGCAGCCGGTCAGGACACCGCCCATCGTGACCGCCACCTGACCGAGCTGTCCTCGGTGCAAGTCACCGCGTCGCCGCTGCAGGGCGATGCCGAATCCCTTGCGCGCCCGGTGGAGGTGCTGGCCGGTGAGCGCCTGGACGAACAGAAGGCCGGCACCCTCGGCGATACCGTGGCCAAGCTGCCCGGCGTGCAGAGCACCTTCTTCGGGCCCGGCGTCGGGCGCCCGATCATCCGCGGCCAGGAAGGCCCACGCGTTGCGGTGCTGTCCAACGGCATGGGCAACATGGATGCATCCACCGTCAGTGCGGACCATGCCACCAGCATCGAGCCGTTCCTGGCTGACCAGATCGAAGTGCTGAAGGGCCCGGCCACGCTGCTGTTCGGCAGCGGTGCCATCGGTGGTGCGGTCAATGTGGTCGACGGCCGCATCGCGCGCGAGCTGCCCGAGCGCCCGCTCAGCGGCCGCGCCGAGCTGCGTGGCAATTCGGTGAACAACGAGCGCAGCGGCATGTTCCGCCTCGATGGCGTCAGCGGCAATGTCGTGCTTCATGTGGACGGCCTGGTGCGCAATGGCGACGACTACCGCATTCCCGGCTATGCGGTGATCGACAGCCTGGAAGACCACCACGACGACCACGACCACGACCACGCGGGCGAGGAAGGCGAAGAGCCGCGTCGCGGCCGCCTCGACAACAGCTCCATCCGTACCCGCGCCGGCGGCGTCGGCGCCACCTGGCTGGGCGAAGGCGGCTACTTCGGCGTGTCGGCCAGCACCTACCGCACCAACTACGGCATTCCCAACGGCGCACACGTGCACGCCGACGGCGACGATCACGGCCATGACCACGGCCACGACCACGGCGATGAAGAGGAAGGCGGCGACGAGCATGACGTGCGCATCGACATGGTGCAGAACCGCTTCGAGACCAAGGCCGGCATCTACAACCCGGTCTCGTTCCTGAAGAACATCAACGCACGCGTGGCCTACACCGACTACGAGCACGTGGAGCTGGAGGCCGGCACGCCCTCCACCCGCTTCACCAACCGTGGCATCGAAGCGCGCCTGGAAGCGGTGCAGCAGCAGATCGGTGGTTGGGACGGCGCCTTCGGCCTGCAGTTCGGCAACAGTGATTTCGGCGCCAAGGGTGAAGAAGCGTTCGTACCGGATACCGGTACGAAGAACATCGGCCTGTTTGTACTGCAGGAAAAGCAGTTCGGCCCGTTCAAGCTGGAACTGGGCGGCCGCCACGACCAGGTCAAGCTGGACCCGACCGGTGACTACCGGCGCCGCACCTTCGGCGCCACCAACCTCTCGGCTGCCGGCATCTGGAAGCTCAACGACGCGGTCGACCTGCGCATCGGCGTGGACAGCTCCGAGCGTGCACCGACCAACGAAGAGCTGTACGCCGCCGGCGCGCACATTGCTACCCGTTCGCTGGAGATCGGCGACGGCAACCTGAAGACCGAGCGCGGCCAGCGCGTGGAGCTGGGCATCCACACCCACAGCGAGCGCCTGGACTTCTCCGCCTCGGTCTACCAGACCAAGTTCAAGGACTTCATCTACCTGGCCGACACCGGCGTTACCGAGGGCCTGCCAGTTCGTGCGTGGACCCAGCAGGACGCGGTGTTCCGCGGCGCCGAGGCCGAAGCGCTGGTGCACCTGTTCGAGGGTGGCGCCGGTGACTGGGACCTGCGCCTGTTCGGTGACTACGTGAAAGCCAAGCTGGATGGCAGCGGCAGCCGCAACCTCGACATTGCCGTTCCGCATGGCGACCACAACCACAACTACAGCGTGGAACTTGCCAACACCGGCTACCTGCCGCGCATCGCCCCGGCCCGCGTCGGTGCCGACCTGCGCTGGTCGAAGGACGGCTGGCGCGCCTCGGTCGGTGCGGTGCGTTACAGCCGCCAGAAGGACGTCGCGCAGAACGAGGAGCCGAGCAACGGCTACACCCTGGTCGACGCGCACCTGGCCTATCGTTGGGACCGCAACGCCAGCAACAGCTACGAGGTGTTCCTGGATGGCAGCAACCTGACCAACCGCGAAGTGCGTCCGCATACCTCGCTGCTGCGCGACTACTCGCCGCTGCCGGGCCGTGGTGTCGCGTTCGGCATCCGCGCGTTCTTCTGATCGGCTTACGCCGTCGGAACATTACCCGAGGGGGCCGAAAGGCCCCCTCTTTTTGTCGTATATGGCATGAACTGGTGAAAGCGGCGCACTACCAATGCGTCACCATCTACTACGCGGCTAGACTCAGCCCGGTATCAATCCAATAGAAAAACTGAGCGGAAACACTTGCATGACCATGAGTCTCGATGCCGAACTGAAAGAACGCATCCTTGCAATCGCCAAATGCGGGAGAACCGCTTGGCTGGCCGGTGACATCGCGGAGGCAGAGCATCGCTTCCTTGAAAGCTGGGACATGATTCCAGAGCCCAAGTCATCCTATGACCACGCCCAGAGTTCATCGTATGGAATAGCAGTTTTCTATCGCGATACCGCCCAGTTTGAGAAGGCCAGAGCGTGGGCGATGGTCGCCAGAGAAATTTATGGACAAGGAGAAGCCTCAAGCGAGTACATGGACGAGCTCCTTGCAACGATTGAGTTCGAATCGGGAAACCTTGATGCAGCCTACGCGCTGTTCGAACCGCAGCACCGCAAGTACGGCAGACGTGCCTTTGAGGGCCATGAGAAGGGGTTCATTGATTTCATCAAGAGCAGGAAGAAGGCCAGATGAGCGGATCAGCCACCGGCTAGCCGCATCCGTTCCGGCTCCAAGCCTTTTCATCCACGCATGGCGTGGATCTACAGCAACTCCAGCGGTGGGCCTTCGGGCCCCGTTTTCGTTCAGATTCTCACCATCACGCATCCGTCACAAAGATGTGCGTACCACAACAAGCGGACAATCCCGTCACTCAATGTCTCGCCAAACGGACACTTTTGTCCGAAAATAACTCCATGACCGCCCAACGTGCCGATGCTGCTGCCCGCCGTGCCCTCATCCTCGACGCCGCCGATCATGTCTTCGGCCAACATGGCGTCACCGCCCCGCTGGATCTGGTGGTCGAACGCGCCCAGGTGGGCCGCGCCACCCTGTACCGCAACTTCCCCGACCGCACCGCGCTGATCCAGGCGCTGCTGCAGCGTACGGTCGACCGCATCCGGCGCCAGGTCGAACAGCTCGGCGACCGCGACGACGCCCTGTTCGAGGTGTTCGAGGGCATGGCCCAGCGCATCATCGATTCGCCGGCGCTGGCCGATTACTGGCGTGCGGTCGATTCGGACGTGCCGGCCATGCGCGCGGCGCGCGAGACCGTGCGCGACCTGCTGGAGGAGCCGATCGCCCGCGCCAAGGCCGCCGGGCTGTGCCGTGCCGATCTGGAGAAGACGGATATTTCACTGATCTCGGGCATGCTGGGCGCAGCCCTGCGCGGCAAGACCCGCGACGAGCGCGCCCACCTGGCCGGGCGTGCCCTGCAGCTGCTGCGCGGGGGTCTTCAGGGAGCAACCAGCGAGGCCCGCTGATGGTCCAGCCGTATCTGAAGCCGGTTCCGGATTGGGAGGAGCACGAGAAGCCGACCATGCCCGGCTCGGCGTCGATGCCCTGGCACCCACCGTACCGGCGTGTGGCTTATGCGCTGGTATCGCTGCTGGTGGCGATCACCGGCGGGCTGGGCAATGCGCTGGTCACTGCCAACCTGCCGTTCCTGCAGGGCCAGCTGGCGCTGACCCCGACCCAGGGCAGCTGGCTGGTGGCGGCCTATGCAATGGTCAATGTCACCGCCAACCTGCTGGCCTTCAAATTCCGCCAGCAGTACGGCATCCGCCTGTTCGCCGAAATCGGGCTGGGCCTGTACGCGGCGCTGGCGGTGCTGCACCTGTTCGTCGGCAGCTTCGAGACCACGATGCTGACCCGTGCCGCCAGCGGCTTCGCCGGCGCGGCCTGTTCGACCTTGGGCACGCTGTACATGCTGCAGGCCCTGCCCCGCCGCTTTACCGGCAACCTGCTGGTGGTCGGCGTCGGCCTTTCGCAGCTGGCGGTGCCGATCGCCTGGATCGTTTCACCAGGCTTGGTGGATACCGGCCAGTGGCACCAGCTGTATTCGTTCGAGGCCGGCCTTGCGTTGTGCGCATTCGCCGCCGTAGTGGTGTTGAAGCTGCCGCCCGGCATCCAGGTGAAGGCCTTCGAGCCGCTGGATTTCCTTACCTTCGCGTTGCTGGCGCCGGCGGTTGCGCTGCTGGTGATCGTACTGGCGCAGGGCTACACCCGTTGGTGGCTCAACACGCCGTGGCTGGGCTGGGCGCTGATCGCCTCGATCGTGCTGTCCACCACCGCCTTCATCATCGAACACTACCGGCGCAATCCGCTGCTGCAGACACGCTGGCTGGCCAGCCTGCCCGTACTGCATTTCATCGTCGGCGCGTTCCTGATCCGCTTCCTGACCACCGAGCAGTCCTACGGCGTGGTCAACCTGATGCGCACGCTCGGCATGGGCCCTGATCAGTTGCGGCCGCTGTTCGTGGTGATTCTTGCCGGCGTGATCACCGGTATCGCCGGCACTGCACTGACTTTCGGGCCCAAACGGCTGATCCCGCAGCTGCTGATGGCGATCCTGCTGCTGGGCGCTGCCGCCTTCTTCGACCAGCACCGCACCAGCCTGGATCGGCCGCACGACTTCTACGCCAGCCAGTTCCTGGCCTCGGTCGGTGCCGGCATGTTCATGGGCCCGCTGATCATGCTCGGCATTTCCGCTGCGTTGAAACAGGGTGTGGACCACATGATCACCTTCCTGGTGACGCTGTCGATCACGCAGACGCTGGGCGGCCTGGCAGGTTCGGCGGTGCTGGGGACCTTCCAGCTGCATCGCGAGCAGTTGTACTCCAGCGCGTTGACCAGCCAGCTCGATCCCGCCGATCCGGTGGTGGCGCAGCGCCTGCGCATCCAACAGCAGCTGTATGCCGCCCAGATCACCGACCCGGTGCTGCGCAGCGCGCAGGGCAGCGCGCAGCTGGCGCAGACCACTCGCCGCGAAGCCAACGTGCGCGGCTTCAATGATGTGTTCACGCTGAGCGGCTGGCTGGCGATCGGCTTCCTGTGCTGGTTGCTGCTGCTGTCGCTGCGCACCGCCGTGCTCAAGCAATGGCGCAAGCGCCACCCCACTTCACCCGTTGCGGCCACCCCGGCCGCGCACCGCTGAGTCCTCCGCCATGCCCCCCGTTCCGCCCCGATCCGACGACGCCGACAATGTGACGCCACCGCCGCCGACCGACGCGGCACCTGCGCCCACGCCCGTTGAACCGGCAGTCGCGCCGAAGTATCTCAAGCCCAGCGCGCGCAGCGTGGTGGTGATGGTGGTGGTGGCCCTGCTGGGCATTGCGCTGATCCTGCGCGCCTGGCATCTGTGGCCGTTCACCAGCAGCGTGATGGTGACCGACAACGCCTATGTGCGCGGCCAGATCACCGTGATGGCGCCACAGGTCAACGGCTATGTGACCGAAGTGCTGGTGAAGGATTTCCAGCATGTGAGGCAGGGCGAGCCGCTGCTGCGCATCGATGACCGCATCTATGCCCAACGCGTCGCCCAGGCGCAGGCGACGCTGGACAGTGCGCGTGCGGCGCTGGCCAACTCCGACCAGTCGCAGGCGCAGAACCGTGCGCAGATCGCCTCGGCGCGCGCCACGCTCTCGGCCGGCCAGGCCGAACTGCAGCGCTCGCGCAACGAGCTGAAGCGCTACGAGGAACTGGCCGCGCAGCAGCTGGTGTCGATCAATGACCGCGACAAGTTCCGCACCAGCCAAGCCTCGGCGCAGGCCAGCGTGCAGCAGTCGCAGGCGCAGATCCGAATCGCCGAGGAAACACTGGTGTCGACCCAGGTCGCGCGCAAGAGCCTGGAGGCCCAGGTGGAAAGCGCACAGGCGCAGCTGGAACTGGCCCGCATCGACCTGGCCAACACGGTGATCCACGCACCGCGCGACGGCCAGATCAGTGAAGCCAGCGTGCGCGTGGGCCAGTATGTCGCCGCCGGTTCGCAGCTGCTGTTCCTGGTACCTGACACACTGTGGGTGGTGGCCAACTACAAGGAAGGCCAGACCTGGGGAATGGCGATCGGCCAGCCGGCCACGTTCTCGGTCGACGCGTTCCAGGGCCAGGTGCTGCGCGGCCGCGTGCAGGAGATCGCGCCCGCCACCGGATCGGAGTTCAGCGTGTTGCGCCCGGACAATGCCAGCGGCAACTTCACCAAGGTAGTGCAGCGGCTGCCGGTGAGGATATCGATCGATGAAGGCCAGAAGCTGGCCGCGCAGCTGCGGCCTGGCATGTCGGTGATCGTGCGGGTGGATACCGCAGGCAAGCCGATGGACTAGCGTTTGTCATGAAACGGGGGTCAGATCCCTTTTGCCAAGGCAAAAGGGATCTGAC
>NZ_JBHHMJ010000662.1:0-406 GCF_042136455.1 Stenotrophomonas sp. 3diitr2024 | reverse complement strand
AGAACAGCACTGCGAACCAGCCGCTCTGCTTGTCCGGCGCGCGGCCGACGAAGATCGACACCGGCACCAAAGATCATTAACGTCGTCTTCTTTAATAGTTCATTTTCACGGTAAGGGATATTACATAAGTAAGCACCTAGTGTAATCCGTGATGGACAAGCGATTGTCGCTACTGATGATGCGGTGTTTTGAAGTGTTGTGACATATTGCCACGGGAGTGCTACGTTTTGTGCGGTTTGCATTTGTAGTTTTATAAACATTGCATTTGATCCTGCGTTACTACCTGTTAAAAATCCACCAATAGCGCCAATAAACGGCGCAACGAAAACGAAAAATGTTCCAAATGTATCACCAGCTGTCTTTGCGAGTAATGAATGCATGCCTGATGCACCCATTAGTTCTGAAA
>NZ_JBHHMJ010000658.1:0-269 GCF_042136455.1 Stenotrophomonas sp. 3diitr2024 | reverse complement strand
CGCGCCCATTCTGGCGAAGTGGGCAACGCGTCGAAGGCCAGCACCGGGTTCTCCAGCTTCCCGTGAGTCAACGCCAGGGGGCGGCGGGTCGGGGCAACCACGGCGCTGCAGCGCGGGTCGTCCAGCAGCCTGCGCAGGGTGTTGGCGACCTGCACGCCCAGTACCTCGCCGAATACGCTGACGAACGGCTGCTGCCAGTCCGGGTCGAAGCCCTTGGCCAGCTGCTGCAGGCGCCGCGCCAGTTCGGCGTCACCGGCCACGCGTACACG
>NZ_JBHHMJ010000654.1:0-7349 GCF_042136455.1 Stenotrophomonas sp. 3diitr2024 | reverse complement strand
GTGCGGACCAACGGTCCGCACCCACGGGAGAAGCAACTCCCACCCACCGGGAGGGTGTCAGGAAACCCCTGCGCCCTTGGCCTGAACGTCGGCGTGGTACGACGAGCGCACCATCGGGCCGGACGCCACGTGGCTGAAGCCCAGCTCGTAACCGTAGTCTTCCAGTGCCTTGTAGTCGTCGGGGGTCCAGTACTTCAGCACCGGGTGATGGTGCGCGGTCGGCTGCAGGTACTGTCCGATGGTGATCATGTCCACATCGTGCGCGCGCAGGTCACGCATCGTGGCCTTGATCTGTTCGAAGTCTTCGCCCAGGCCCAGCATGATGCCGCTCTTGGTCGGCACGTCCGGGTGCTGCGCCTTGAAGTTCTTCAGCAGGTTCAGCGACCACTGGTAGTCCGCACCCGGGCGCACGTTGCGGTACAGGTCCGGCACGGTCTCGATGTTGTGGTTGAACACATCCGGCGGGTTCTGCGCCAGGATCTCCAGCGCACGTTCCATGCGGCCCTTGCCGCGGAAGTCCGGGGTCAGCACTTCGATGCGGGTACCCGGCGACTTTTCGCGGATGGCGGTGATGCAGTCGACGAAGTGCTGGGCACCGCCGTCGCGCAGGTCATCGCGGTCGACGCTGGTCACCACCACGTACTTCAGGCCCATGTCGGCCACGGTCTGGCCGAGGCTGGCCGGCTCGTTGGCATCCGGCGGCTTCGGGCGGCCATGGGCCACGTCGCAGAACGAGCAGCGCCGGGTGCAGACCTCACCGAGGATCATGAAGGTGGCGGTGCCATGACCGAAGCACTCGTGGATGTTCGGGCAGCTGGCTTCCTCGCATACCGTCACCAGGCGGTTCTCGCGCAGCTTGGCCTTCAGGTTCTGCACGGCATTGCCCGAAGGAATGCGCACGCGGATCCAGGACGGCTTGCGCAGTACCGGCGCGTCGGCGAACTGCACCGGCGAACGGTTGATCTTGTCACCGCCCAGCTGCTTGACCCCGGCCTGCAACGGCGCGGTGGACGGAGAATCGCCCTGCACGATCTGCAGGGGAATGGAACGGGCGGTGGTTTCAGTCATGGCAGTTCCGGGGGGCGGTCAGGCGGCCGCAGAAAGATCGGGCAGTTCGGGCGTGTGCTGCAGCAGCAGGCCAAACTGGCGGGCCAGGTGGTCCAGCAGCACCGGCTTGACGGCCTCCATCCCGGAGGGGCCGCCCAAGTCCAGCACCGAGGTCACCTGCAACCCCTGATAGCCACAGGGATTGATGCGGTGGAAGGGTTCCAGGTCCATGGCCACGTTGAAGGCCAGCCCATGGAAGGTGCAGCCGCGGCGCACGCGGATGCCGAGTGCGGCAATCTTGGCACCACCGACGTAGACGCCCGGGGCGCCCTCGCGGCGTTCGGCGCCGATGTTCCACTCGGCCAGGGTATCGATGAGCGCCTGCTCGATGCGGCACACGTAGTCGCGCACACCGATACCCAGCCGTGGCAGGCGCAGCAACGGATAGATCACGATCTGGCCGGGACCGTGATAGGTCACCTGGCCGCCGCGGTCCACGTGCAGCACGGGGATGTCGCCCGGCGCCAGCACATGCTCGTCCTTGCCGGCCTGGCCCAGGGTGAACACCGGATCGTGCTCGACCACCCACAGCTCGTCGGCATCGGCGTCGCTGCGCTGGTCGGTGAAGCGCTGCATGGCGCGCCACACCGGTTCATACGGCTGGCGGCCGAGGTCACGGACCAGCGCCGGACGCGGCGCACGGTCCTCCGGGGCGGCTTCGGCCGGGCAAGAGTCGGCTACAGCGTCCACTTAACTTCCGGGTGGTCACGCAGCGCCTGGTGCGCCAGGTCGTACTGTTCGCGGCTCTCGGCCTTGAACACGATGCGGACGGACACGTACTTGCCGTTGGAGGAGTGCTTCCAGCTGATGCGTTCGTTCACCACATCGATGCCGGCGGCCAGCAACAGGCGGGGAAGCTCATGCTCCAGGCCGCGGTTGGCCGGGCCCATGGCGCTGAGCTCGAACTGGCCGGGGAACTGGAAGCCGTGGTCGGGGTTGTCGGACTTGATTTCCATGGCCCCATTATCGGGCCGCAGGGCAACAAACCCAAGAGTATTCATCAACGCCAGGACCGCACCGGCGGTCTGCTGCGTTGCAGGCGGCCCAAAGGGACGGGCCTGAGGCCCAACGGCAGCTGACTGCAATCTCCTGACCGTCACCCACGCGAACATCGTACGGGCGGCCCGCGAACGCCTTCACGCCAGGCCCGCGGCGCGTGCGCGGGTAACAAATTGTGCCCGCCGGACAATGTTGTTTTCGGAACAGACAAGTGATCCGGACGTGCTCGTTCCGACGCGCGGGCACGAGTACCGTAGCGTTGCAGAAGACGACTGAAAACCGCCCCCTTCCCCATGAGCATTCCATCCATGCGTAGTGTCGCAGCTCTCGGGCTCGCCGGCCTGCTGGCCTCTGCCCTCCCCCTTGCCGCCCAGGCGGCCGAACAATGTGGCCCGGACGCCATGCGCGACCACCCGCCGCAGGTCAATTTCCGCGTCGACAACGACCTGTTCGGCGGCCGCCACCAGGATCAGGGCTATACCAACGGTGCGCTGTTGACCCTGGTCTCCCCCAATCTGGTCGATTACACCGACGACCCCTGCCTGCCGCGCATGGCGCGCTGGGTGAACCGGTACCTGGAAGGGCTGCATCCGGGCAAGTTCGAACAGCAGAACATGATCTTCAGCATCGGCCAGGGGATCTTCACCCCGACCGATTTCACTCGCAGGGACCTGATCGAGGACGACCGCCCTTACGCCGGCGTGCTGATCGCGAACTTCGGTTTCAATGCGCGCAGCGGCGACCGCCTGCAGACCACCCAGCTGACACTGGGCGTGGTCGGCCCTTGGGCACAGGGCAAGCAGGTGCAGAATGCCGTGCACGACGTGCTGGGCGACGAAAAATTCAAGGGTTGGGACAACCAGCTGCACAACGAACCACTGTTCATGCTGACCCATGAGCGCATGCGCCGCTGGCCGGGCGATGCCAGTGTCAATGCCGACGGTTGGGGCTGGGACGCGATCAGCCACTACGGCGGGTCGATCGGCAACCTGGAAACCAAGGCCAATTTCGGCGGTGAAGTGCGCTTTGGCTGGAAGCTGCCGGACGACTTCGGCAGCACGCCGTTGCGCCCGGCCGGTGAGAACACGGCGCCGACCCGCAGCGGCCGCCCCGGTGGGTGGTCCTGGCACCTGTTCGCGACCTCGGACGCTGCCTGGGTGATCCGCGATATCACCCTGGATGGCAACACCTTCCGCAACAGTCACAGCGTGGACAAGCGCCATGTGGTGGCCTACGGCGGGTACGGCGTGGCGGTGATGTACGGCCGCTGGAAGTTCGCTGCCGCGCGCTACCACAGCACGCGCGAATTCAACGGCCAGCGCGAGGCGCCGGTGTTCGGCAGCTTCACCATCAGTCGTGCGCTGTAGGCCCAGCCTCGGTTCCGCCGGGTGTTGCCCGGCGGACACCCCGCGTGCCTACCAGCTGAAACCCGCGCCGGCAGAAACGCTCTGGTCACTACCACTGAAGGCGCCACCCAAGGACACCGAGACGTTCTTCTTCTCGCCCAGTATCCGCTGGTAACCCACGGCCAACGCCGAACGCCCGTTCTGCGAACCGACACCCGCACCCACGCGGTTGTCGCCGCTCAAACCGGCGGTGTTGATTGCCATGCCCGCATAGGCCGCGCTGATCGCCCCCATGCGGTCAAGCCGCGTGTCCATCGCGTTGAAGCGGCCATCGGTGTACTCACGCTCGGCCTTGAAACGATCATCCATCTGCTGCACGTTCACCGCATCGGTCGGGCGTACGCCGGCCGCGACATTGCTGACGACGCGCTCATTGCCCAGGGAGCCCACCGAGAACTCACTGTCGCGGTCAGCCGTAGATCCGGCACCGACAGCAACCGAATTGTTGCCCGTCGCACTGGCGCCTTCGCCCATGGCCACCGAGCCCGTACCCGAGGCCACACTACCCTCGCCCACGGCCACTGCGCCAACGCCGGACGCCGCGCTTCCATTGCCAAGGCCGATCGCGCCCTTGCCGGAAGCATCGCTCCCTTCGCCAATGGCCACCGATCCCTCACCGGTACCGGGGGAGACACCCGGATTGCCCGTGCCGGGATTTCCGGTCCCCGGGCCACCAATGGAACCATCCTCGATCCCACGCTCGATCGAACCCAGCCGGTCGTCCATCTGTCGCCATTGGGCTTCCCAGTTGGCATTCATCTGCCACAGCTGGCTGCCATTGACGGCTTCCATGCTGAACTGGCCAATCTGGCCGGCGGCGACCTTGTCCAGCACCGTGCCACCCGTTCCGCCGAGCGAGGCCCGGGACAGACTTGCATCGTCGTAAGTGAGCACGCTCAGCGTCTCGCCACTGACGGGATCAATCGCGCCAGCCGCCCGCAGCTGCGCGATGGTCACCACGTCATCTTCGTTGACACCGTTGGCCACGCCGCTCAGGCGCCGGTAGCCATCCCCGCCTGCGAAATCCACCACAGTACCGCCCTTGCCGGCAGCCACGCTCACCACGCCCGTGCCGGAATCATGGGTGACGATGCCGGAGGAGCCGTCAGCAAGGCCCGCGACGTCATCACTCAGCGTCTTCAGCGAGCCTTCTGCGCCGGACATGCGCGTCTGCAATCCGCCAACGCCGCTCTCCAGCGAGCCCACCTGGGCACCCAGCTTCGAGGCATCGTCCTTGATCGTGTCGATGTCACTCTCCACCCGCCCAACGCGCTCATTGGTCGAGAACAGCTGCGCACCGGTGATGGCATCGGCACTGCCTGCAGCGATCACACCGTCAGCCATGTTGGTGATGCGGCGGTTGTCAACGCCATTGCCCACCGATACCGTGTTGGCCGCATTGGTGGTCGCCCCGGCTCCCAAGGCGACGCTGTTACTGTGGCTGGCGGTCGCATCGTAGCCCACCGCTACGCCACCTTCGGCCGAAACAGTACTGGCATTGCCCAGGGCTAATGCCTTCATCTTGGTGGTTGGGGCCCCGAGCACGCTCGCGCCCCCGCCCATAGCCAGCGATCCTCCACCCACGACCTGCGCACCGGGTCCGATCGCAATCGCGTAGTCCGGCGAATCAGTGCCCGGCGAAAGTGAGCTGTCCGTCCTTGCTGAATTGCCGATGGCAATGTCGCGCGCGCCCCCCGCTACGGCGTCATCGCCCAGTTCAACCTTGGTGGCAAGCACACTCGACCACGTCGCCCCCTGGTCACTGGTGCAGCGCTCGCGCTCCGCATCGGTTGCTTCATTGGCGCAGTCCCCCCTGTCCGCTGCTGCAGCCAGAGCTGCTGGCAGCATCAAGGCACCTGCCAACGCCAATGCCAGCGGGGTGCGGCGCGCAGTGCAACGCGTCGTTGGAGAAATCACGGACATCAGCGTGCGAATGGTCATTGGCATGTACTCCTGTGGAATGGGACGGAAAGCCGCAGTGCCCGGCAGTCCTGTTGCGTACATGCTCGACCTGACACGCCGGCAAACCCATCGGACGTGTACCAATTCCACGCGCCGGACCCGGCCCGACAGCGCCGATACAGGCAAAGAAAAAGGCCGGCATTCGCCGGCCTTTTCGTTCACCACGCCGGGGCGTGGATCATTCCGATTCCCACCACATCCAGAAGCTGTCCCACAGGCGCTTGAAGAAGCCGGCCTGCTCAACGGCGGCCACGGCCACCAGCGGCGCTTCGGCGACGACCTTGCCATCCAGGGTGACCTTCACGGTGCCGATCTGCTGGCCGGCGGTGAACGGTGCTTCCAGGGTCTTGGGCACATCGATGCTCGGCTTCAGGTCGTTGTAGCGGCCGCGCGGCACGCTCACCAGCATCGGCTGGGCCACCCCCAGCTGCACCTTGTCGGTGGTGCCCTTCCAGACCTTGTGCTCGGCCACGGCCTTGCCCGGTTCATACAGACGGTGGGTCTCGAAGAAGCGGAAGCCCCAGTTCAGCAGCGCCAGGCTGTCATCGGCACGCTGCTTTTCCGACGCACCGCCCAATACCACGGCGATCAGGCGCTGGTCGCCACGCTGCGCCGAACTCATCAGGCAGTAACCGGCTTCGGAGGTGTGGCCGGTCTTGATGCCGTCCACGCTGCCGTCGCGCCACAACAGCAGGTTGCGGTTCGGTTGCTTGATGTTGCCGACCTGGAATTCCTTGATCTTGTTGTACGCGTAGGTTTCCGGGTAATCACGCACCATCGCGCGGCCCAGCAGCGCCAGGTCGTAGGCGGTGCTGTGGTGGCCTTCGGCGGTCAGGCCGTGGGCGTTGACGAAGTGGGAGTTCTTCATGCCGATCTTGGCGGCGTAGCTGTTCATCAGCGACGCAAAGGCTTCTTCGCTGCCGGCCACGTGCTCGGCCAGGGCGATCGCGGCGTCATTGCCGGACTGGATCGCCATGCCCTTTTCCATGTCTTCCAGGCGTGCGGTCTGGTTGACCGGGAAGCCGCTGTAGCTGCCGTCGGTACCCGCGCCGCCTTCGCGCCAGGCGCGTTCGCTCATCATCACCTGGTCATCCGCACGGACCTTGCCGTTCTTGACCTCGGCGGCGATCACGTAGGACGTCATCACCTTGGTGATGCTGGCCGGGGCCAGCTGCTCGTGGATGTTCTCGCCGGCCAGCACCTGGCCGGTGGCGTAGTCCATCAGCACCCAGGCCTTGGATACGCTCGGCACCGGCGCCGGCGGGGTGGCAACAGTGGCCGGGGCGGCAGCGGCGGCGGGCGCCGGCGTGGCCGGGGTCGGCAGCGGGGTCTGGGCGGAAGCCAGGCCCACCACCAGGGTGGCGGCCAAGGCGGTGGCGGCGGAACGGAAATTCATTGGACAGCAGGCTCCAGGGGACGGCCAGGAATGGAGGGTGGAACGTAGTGGCCATTGTAAGGCCGGGGCAGCATGGGCCGGCAGCACCGGCCCGGGTGGGTCAATCCTTGACGATCTGAGGCGACCCCAGGCCCAGACCGGCAATGCGGCCGACAAGTTCCGCGGCACTGGCATGGTCGCTGGCGGGAACGCGCAGGCGGAACAGGGTGCGGCCACCGGCGGCGATGTCGCTGATGGTCGCGCCGACGATGCCGGCGGCGTTGAGCTGGCCCATTGCGCGGTTGGCATTGTCGCGGCTGGAGAAGCTGGCGACCTGCACCATCACCGCGCCCACCACCTGCTGCGACAGGCTGGGGGCGGTCGGTGTGGCCGGCGTCGTACGCGCCGGCGCCGGCGTGACCGCGCGCGGCGCGGCGCTGGCGACGGCCACCGGTGCCCCAGGGGCGCTGCGCGCCGGCGGTGCGCTCGGCGGCAGGCTG
>NZ_JBHHMJ010000645.1:0-413 GCF_042136455.1 Stenotrophomonas sp. 3diitr2024 | reverse complement strand
CGCTGGCCGGCAACTGCAGAGATCCCGAGGTTGCCGGCCAGCGGCCGGCACTACCGAATCCTGATTTCATCCAATGAAAAGCCCCCGGTTCGGCCGTCCCGCGATCTGTAGGGGGGCGTAGTTAGGGGGCTGGATGAATCGATTGTGTTGTTGTGGGCAGGAGCGCGCAAGCGGCATAAGCGACGTGCAGGACGTGGCCCGCGTTGACCACGCCATGGCGCCGCGCGAGCTGGTGCGGCTGGGCAGCGACACCGAATCGCTGGTGCTGGCACGCGCGGTTCGCCGCCATGTGGAGCACCGCATCCCGCTCAACGGGCATCGCACGGTGGTGTTCCGGTAATCGCCCATCCCGCGTCCGCCGGGCAGGGCCCGGCGCTACCACGGGTGCTATCCGGTAGTGGGGGGGGGGGGGG
>NZ_JBHHMJ010000641.1:0-670 GCF_042136455.1 Stenotrophomonas sp. 3diitr2024 | reverse complement strand
CCACCCACACCGCCCCGCCATCCCACGGAATCCCGCCGTTGAGGTTGCCGGCCAGCGGCCGGCACTACCGCGGGTGCAGGGCGCAACCCTGCAACGCCCCCTTCCCCATACTCCGCCGAATGGGTATACAGTCGACCCATGCCGGCACCGTGCCGGAATGAACCCTGGGAGGGGACCATGCGCAAGACCTTCAAGACCCTGCTGCTGGCATTGCCGATGTGCCTGGCCGCACTCTCGGCGCAGGCCGCCGACGGCGCCGCCGGCCGCTGGAAGACCATCGACGACAAGACCGGCAAGGTGAAGTCGATCGTCGAGATCACCCAGGCCCCCAACGGCACGCTGACCGGCAAGGTGGTCGACATCCTGCACTCGGACAAGGGCCCGAACCCGGTCTGTGACGGCTGTGAAGGCGCCAACAGGAACAAGCCGGTGAAGGGCATGACCATCCTCTGGAACCTGAAGGCCGACGGCGCCAACAAGTGGTCCGGCGGCACCATCCTCGACCCGGCCAACGGCAAGACCTACAAGTCGAAGATGGAACTGCAGCCCGGCGGCACCCGGCTGGACGTGTCCGGCTGCATCGCCTTCATCTGCCGCGCGCAGACCTGGCAGCGCGAATAAGCGCCCCGCACCTCCGTCAACCCGTGACCCGGCCCCGGCCGGGTCACGT
>NZ_JBHHMJ010000266.1:0-354 GCF_042136455.1 Stenotrophomonas sp. 3diitr2024 | reverse complement strand
ACATAGACACCGATCGCTGCACCACCGCCGCTGCTTCCACTGATCGCAACACCGATCTCTCCACCCTGGGACTGGCTTCTGCTGTCCTGGGCATAGCGATCCTCGCTGCTTCTGATCATTCGGATACTCAGCCGTTGACGTATTAGGACGATTGGAATGATTACGAACAGCAATGAAAATAGAAATAATAACGACAAGACCAACTGCAACGTAAGAAAGTGAAATAATAGTTGGATCCACTTTAAATGGCGAACAGCCATACCCTTGGGACCGACTACAGCCCCAGGATGTGATGAGCCGACATCGAGGTGCCAAACACCGCCGTCGATATGAACTCTTGGGCGGTATCAGCCT
>NZ_JBHHMJ010000613.1:0-5729 GCF_042136455.1 Stenotrophomonas sp. 3diitr2024 | reverse complement strand
GCACCCTGTTCGGCCGCAACACGCCGGCCGGCGTGGTCAAGTTCGATTCGGCCCGCCCGTCGCAGGATGCCGACGGCTATATCCGCGTCGGCTACGGCAAGGTGCCGAAGGTGGAAGACCGCCTGAAGGGTGGCAAGCTGGCCGCCACCATTGCCCTGCCCGATGCCCTCGCGTCGTGGGCGCCGTTGCCTTCGTAGTCGGTCACCATGCCTTCGCCGAACTTGGGATGGGTGACCAGTGCGCCGAGCTTGATCGGTGGCAACTCGATGGAGGCATGGCCCATCACCCGGCTGCTGCCCAGCGAGGCCGGACGCGAGACCTGCACCTTCGGGCGCACTTCGTGCAGCAGCTCGCGCGGAATCTCGCGCAGGAAGCGCGATGGCAGGCTGTAGTTGTCCTGGCCGTGGATGCGGCGCGATTCGGCATAGCTCAGCACCAGTTTCTGGCGCGCGCGGGTAATGCCCACGTAGGCCAGCCGACGCTCTTCTTCCAGACGCCCACTTTCCTCCAGCGAACGTGCGCTGGGGAACAGGCCTTCCTCCAGGCCGGCCAGGAACACCAGCGGGAATTCCAGGCCCTTGGCCGAGTGCAGGGTCATCAGCTGCACGCCGTCCTCGCCCGCCTGCGCCTGGCCTTCACCGGCCTCCAGCGCGGCATAGGCCAGGAACGCGACCAGCTCGTCCATGTCCTCGCCCACTTCCTCGATGTCGTCGGCGCGGCGCACGAAGCGCGAAGCGACCGAGACCAGTTCGTCGAGGTTGTCGGTGCGCGATTCCGAATCCAGCGAATTGCGGCTTTCCTTGCTCCAGTGCTCGCGCAGCTGCGAGCGGGCCAGCACGTGGTCCACGCGCTCGGCCAGGGTCATGTGCACGGTCTGCGCCTGCAGCTCGTTGACCAGCCCCAGGAAGCCGGCCAGTGCATTGCGCGCGCGTGCGGCCAGCGCGTTGCCCTGGGTGACCAGCATCGTTGCTTCCCACAGCGAGATGCCCTGGGCGCGCGCCTCGCGGCGCACTTCGTCCAGCGTGCGGTCGCCGATGCCCCGGGTAGGCGTGTTGACCGCGCGCTCGAAGGCGGCGTCATCGTTGCGGTTGGACAGCAGGCGCAGGTAAGCCAGCGCGTCCTTGATTTCGGCACGTTCGAAGAAGCGCATGCCGCCGTACACGCGGTACGGCACCTGTTCGCTCAGCAGCGCCTCTTCAAGCGCGCGCGACTGTGCGTTGCTGCGGTAGAGCACGGCCACTTCGGTGTAGCTGCCACCGTCGCGCACCCACTGGCGGGCACGCTCGACGATGTAGCGCGCCTCGTCCATCTCGTTGTACGCCGCGTACAGGTCGATCGGTTCACCGTCGCCGCTGTCGGTCCACAGCTGCTTGCCGATGCGGTCCGGGTTGTGCGCGATCACCGCGTTGGCGGCGCCGAGGATGTTGGCGGTGGAGCGGTAGTTCTGCTCCAGGCGGATGGTCTGCGCACCCGGGAAGTCGCGCAGGAAGCCCTGCACGTTCTCGACCTTGGCGCCACGCCAGCCGTAGATGGCCTGGTCATCGTCGCCGACCACGAACACGTGGCCGGAATCGCCGGCCAGCACGCGCACGAAGGCGTACTGGATGGCGTTGGTGTCCTGGAACTCGTCCACCAGGATTTCGCGGAAGCGCGCGCGGTAATGCGCCAGCAGGGCCGGGTTGTCGCGCAGCAGTTCATGCGCGCGCAGCAGCAGCTCGGCGAAGTCGACCAGGCCGGCGCGGTCGCAGCGTGCCTGGTATTCGATGTAGGCCTGGCGCATGGTTTCCAGCCACGCGTCGTGCGGTTCGGGCTGGATGTGCTGCGGGCGGCGGCCCTCGTCCTTCTGCGCGTTGATCCACCACGCGATCTGCTTGGGCGGATACTTGCCGTCGTCCAGCTCCAGCGCCTGCACCACGCGCTTGACCAGCCGCAGCTGGTCGTCCGAATCCATCACCTGGAAGCCTTCGGGCAGCTTGGCGTCCTGCCAGTGCAGGCGCAGCAGGCGGTTGGCCAGGCCGTGGAAGGTACCGATCCACATGCCACGGCTGCCATGGGGCAACTGTGCATCGATGCGGTGGCGCATCTCGCCGGCCGCCTTGTTGGTGAAGGTCACCGCGAAAATGCCGTGGGTCGGCACGCCGTCGACTTCATGCAGCCAGGCGATGCGGTGGGTGAGTACGCGGGTCTTGCCGGAACCGGCACCGGCCAGCACCAGGTGGTGACCGGGGGGAGCGGAGACGGCTTCGCGCTGGGCCGGGTTCAGGCCATCAAGCAGGTGGGAGACATCCATGCCCCATTTTACGGCATCGCCGTCGCGGCTCCTGCGACCACCTGGGTGGCCAGTGCCTGCGCCTGCTGACGCAGTTCAGGCACCGCCAGGCTTTCCCACAGGCTGCCGATGCGCAGGCTGCCGAGCACGCCCAGCCGTGCCTGCGGCTGGCCACTGGCGCTGCGCAGGCGGTCGCCCGGCACCGTGCTGTCCAGGCCCAGCCCATGCGGCCCGGGGCGGGCCAGGCCCTCGGCCTGCAGCTGCTGCAGCAACGGATTGCGCAGCGCACTGGCGCGGGTTTCCACGCCGGTGGCGTTGACAACGCCGCTGATCGTCCAGTGCTGTTCATTGCCGTTGGCTTCGCGACCCGACAGCCGCAGGGCATCGCCTTCGCGGCGGACGCGTTGCAGGCGGGACCGGTGAATGCGCAGTTGGCCGCTTTCGATCAGCGCCTGCAGCTGTGCGTCGACCTCTTCGGCGATGCGGTGGCGATGCACGTCCCAGTAGCGCACCACATGACGCAGGAAGCGGCGCTGGTCGGCCGCGTCGAGGCTGCACCACAGCGCCTGTCCATGCGGACGGATGCGGTCCATCACGCCCTGCCACGGCAGCCCGTCGGCCTGCGCCTGGCGAGCGAACCCGCGCAATGCGCGCAGGCGCTGGCGCAGGCGCATCGGCAGCAGCGTGGCCGGGTCGAACGTGGGCAGGCCGCCATGCGCATGCGGAAGCGGCAGCAGGCCATGGCGCGAGATCACGTGCAGCGGGCCGGTGTGGCCGGCGGCAACCAGCGCCAGCACGGTGTCGGCCATGCTCAGGCCGGAGCCGACGATGGCCACGGCCTGCTCACCGGCCAGGGTACGCACGCCGTCGTAGTCCCAGGCCTCGATCACATCATCGGCGGGCAATGCCTCGGCACCGGCCACCGGCAGCGGCCGCATGCTGTTGCCGGTGGCAAGCACCGCCTGCACGGTGTGCAGCGTCTGGGCATCGCCAAGTGTCAGCCGGTAGCCATGGTCATCCGGCTGCAGGCCCAGCACCGGCTGCGCGATCACCTGCAGCTGCGCCGGGCTGGCCGCAGCGGCCTCCTGCAGGCGCTGCTGCAGGTAGGCCGCAAAGTAGTGGCGGCATACGTAACGCTCGCCCAGCACCTCGCGCGCCTCGCCCGGGTAGGCGTTGGCGGCCATCAGGTAGTCGAGGAAATCGCCGGGCTGGTCGGCAAACGCACTCATCTTCGCCGCCGGCACGTTCAGCAGGTGCTCCGGCCACGGCGTGGCATAGGCGATGCCCTGGGCCAGCTGCGAAGCCGGTTCGAGAATGGCCAACGCCAGTGGCGCCTTGGCTTGGCGCAGTACCTGGATCGCCACCAGCACCCCGGCCGCACCACCACCGATGATTGCCAGGTCCAGTTCGCCATTACGCGGTGAATCAGTCATGCGCCGATTGTAGGCCATCGGCGATGACGGGCCGGGTTGCCGAAGCGGGCGATTGCCGCCGCCTCACATCAACGCATCGGCCAGCCGTGCGATGCCTTCGCGGCTGCGCCGCCACGTGGGGCGGCTGCGCCACTGCTGCAGGTCCAGCTGCCGCGACTCGCGCAGGTAGCCATCCTCGATCGCACACAGCTGCTGCACCAGCGCGCGGTCGTAGCAGACCAGGCCGATCTCGGCATTCAGCGCGAATGAGCGGATGTCCATGTTGATCGAGCCGAGCACGGCGATGTCCTCGTCCACGCTCATGTGCTTGGCGTGCAGGAACTGCGGCTCGTACAGCGCGATGCGCACGCCACAGCGCAGCAGCTCGTCGTAGTACGCCTCCTGCGCCCACGAGGTCAGCCGCTGGTTGTTGCTGGCCGAGAGGATCAGCTGCACCTGCACACCGGACAAGGCCGCAATGCGCAACGCGCTGAGCGTAGCTTCGTCAGGCACGAAATACGGCGTGACCATCACCAGCCGTCGCCGTGCCAGGTGGATCAGCGCCGCCACCGCATCGCGCGCATTGCTGTACGGATAGGCCGGGCCGCTTGGCAGCAGCTGGGTGGCGATGTCGTCACTGCACTCGGGCACATCGGCGATCACGTCCAGGCGCTGGCCGGTTTCCATGTACCAGTCGCTGGCGAACACCGCTTCCAGGTGCGCCACTGCCGGGCCACGCACGCGCGCCACCAGCTCGCGGTTCGGGTGGCCGGGCACGAACTGCGGGCCGGCCAGGTTCTGCGAACCGACATAGGCCACTTCGTTGTCGATCACCGCGATCTTGCGATGGTTGCGCAGATCCATGCGCCCGCTGCGGCGCCAGCGCAGGCCACCGGGCAGCATCGCGCGTACCTCGATGTCGCGCGCCTGCAGGCGCTTGCGATAGGCGCGCAGGCCACGCTTGGCGCCCACCGCGTCGAGCAGCACACGGCACTGCACGCCGCGTGCAGCCGCTCGCTGCAGGGCCTCGACGATCGCCTCGCCCACCGCGTCATCGAACATCAGGTAGTACAACAGGTGCACGCGGTCTTCGGCCTGGTCGATGTCGGTGATCAGCGTGTGCAGCGATTCGTCGTAGTCGGTCAGCAGGTCGACCGCGTTGCCGTGCACCGGCATGAAGTCGCCCTGGCGCTGCACCAGCGGCACGATCTCGGCGCTGGCGGTGTCCGGCTGCGGTGTCCAGCGCAGGCGATGCTGCAGCGCCTGTTCCTCGCGGATGACCTGCGAGGCCTCGGCCTGGCGGCGGATGCGCTCGCGCGACAGCCATGGGTGGCCGAACAGCAGGTACAGCGGCAGGCCCAGCAGCGGCACGAAGCCGACCAGCAACAGCCAGCTGCGCGCCGCCCCCGGCGTGGTGCGGGTGGGGATCCAGCACAGCGCAACCAGCCGGATCAGCCAGTCGATCAGCAGCAGGTACGAACCCAGCAACCACTCGAACAGCATCGTGTCGCCCGTCGGGAGGTGATGGGCCATTCTGCCCAGCGGCCTTTGTAGAGTCGAGCCATGCTCGACTGCCTTTCGGCCCGACCGCAGAGCAGCCGAGCGTGGGCTCGGCTCTACAGGATGGTTCAATGCCGCACCGGCACCTCGCACAGCTGCCGCACCGCGTCGGCATGGCGGCGGCCGTTGAGCGCCATGCAGGCGATCGCCTGTACGGCCCGCTCCAGCTGCGCCTCCGGCAGCGGCGACGGCGCGCCGTTGGCCAGTGCCAGATGGTGGTCGCACAGCAGCAGCGCCATGCCCTCGATGCCTTGCAACATGCGCTGCAGGCGCAGCCAGCCCAGTTCCAGGTCCTGGCGGTGTGATGGGGTGTTCATGCAACCTCCTTCAACGGATCTGGCCACCGGTGAAGGTGGCGGACGATGCGTGGTTGCAATACCGGGAAGCAATCAATCAGCAAACGAACCGGCGGGCGCAAGGCCCCCTCGCACCGTCCGCCATAGAGGCGGATAGGTCACCAACCGTCGCCGGAGGGATCTCCGGCAGCG
>NZ_JBHHMJ010000600.1:0-269 GCF_042136455.1 Stenotrophomonas sp. 3diitr2024 | reverse complement strand
CGCCGCGCACGGTATTGACCGCCGCGCTGCTGATCGGCGTGCCGGCGGTGTTGATCCTCATGCAGCCCAACCTCGGCACCGCCACGTTGGTCACTGCCAGTGGCGTGTTCGCGTTGTTGCTGGCTGGCTTGCACTGGGGCATCTACGGCGCCGACGGCGCGCGCGATCCACTGCCGCTGCTGCGCTGAACACCATATGCTGCGTCGAGTCCTGCGTGAGCGCCTCCCTCGTTCATGATTTGTAAATAGGAATAGTTCGTATTACCATTT
>NZ_JBHHMJ010000593.1:0-337 GCF_042136455.1 Stenotrophomonas sp. 3diitr2024 | reverse complement strand
CAGCAAGAGCGATTACATGGACGGCCTGAAGCTGACCGAGGCCGAGTTCAGGGTGGTTACCGCCCTGGACGAGCGCTCGCGCTGCTTCCTGGTCAAGCAGGGTCACGCGTCCAGCGTGGTCGAAAAACGAGGCAGAGTACGCGTTGAATATCGTCATCGTTGATGACCAGACTTCCGCCCGGACGATGCTGCGTCACGTCATCGAAGACATCGCGCCGGAACTGAGCGTGCGAGTTCAAGACGACTTTCCTTCCGGGACACAGCGTTATGGGGGCGGACGACGGCAACGGGCCACCATCGCCACCAACGGCGTGCGGAAGAAAGAGTATGCGGGGTC
>NZ_JBHHMJ010000591.1:0-5061 GCF_042136455.1 Stenotrophomonas sp. 3diitr2024 | reverse complement strand
GCGTGTGTCGACCAAGGTCGACACCTACCGGGCACCGCACGCTCTGGATTCCGGTAGGTGCCAACCTTGGTTGGCACACGGCGCGCCAACCACGGTCGGCATCTAGCGCAACGCAGGCCGTGCCGTCGTGACCGATGGCTGCCACCGGGCCAACCAGGCGTCCACGCTCAGCTTGCCGGCGCCAGTGAAGATCAACGGCAGCAGCATGGCCATGAACAGCACCGGCAGCTTGAAGTTGCCGTAGCCCTGGTCGCTGATGGCATACCCCATCGCGAGGTCACCCAGCGAATTCCATTGCATCGGCCAATGCACCGCATAGGTCGCCACCACGGTCAGCACCAGCAGGCTGGCGGCGGCGAAACGGGTAACGAAACCAAACAGCAGGCAGGCCGCGCCGACCAGTTCGAACCAGGTGGCCAGCTGCCAGTTCAGGGCAGCAGGCAGTTGGTTGAACGGGAACGGGAAGGCGCCCTGCAGGTCGGCGAACCAGTTCTGGCCGTGCAGCTTCTCACGGCCGGATTCGAAGTATTCCCAGGCCAGCAGCACGCGCAGGCCCAGCGGCGCCAACCAGGGGGCGAGACGGTCCAGCCGGCCGCGCGCGGCGGCCAGGAGCGGCAGGTTCATCGTTGGATCTCCAGTGGAAGAGTCGTCAGGGCGGGGGGGCGAGCGGGCCGATCACGCCGGCCTGCAGGAACTGCAGCAGCAGTGCGGCACCGGGCTCGGCCAGTACGTCCTCGGCCAGCCCGTGCGAGGTGGCCAGCTGCTGCAGGTACGTCTGTCCTTCCAGGCCGGGCCGTTCGCCGATGCTCGCCAGCAGGTGTACCGCCAGCGGGCTGAGCGCGGCGAATCGCACTTCACCGTCGGCTTCGCGGCGGACCAGCAGGCCGGTGGGTTCTGGAAGGGGCTGGGTCGGCGCATCCTCTGCACCGAGACGGTGCACCGGCCATTGGTACAGCAGCGGCCACGCCAGCGGCGAACGCCGCAGCGGCACCCGAAGTGGATCAGTATCGCCAGGCGCAGGAAGCGGTTCGGCCTGCAGCTGGTACAGCGCGGTTTCCACCCACTCGTAGTGGGCCAGTTCGGCCAGCGCCGGGTGCGGCAGCTGCGGCTGCGCCTGCAGCCACTGCACGAACTCGGCGGCCAGTTCGGTGAACAGCGGTGTCTGGCAGCGATGGGTGGCGAAGTAGTGGCGTACCAGGGCGCTCCAGGCCGGTTCGCCAAGCAGGCGCACGCAGACCGGGAAACCGTTGCTCAACAGGCCGAGCAGGTTGTTGAACAGCAGGTGCCGATATACCGCGACCCGGCGTGGCTCCAGTCCGGCCGGTGCGGGTACCGCCTGCGGGTTGCGCAGGTGCGCGGTGAAGGCGTGCTGCTGCGCGCGCAGGGTGTCGGCGGAATCAGCCATGTGCCGCCCCGGCATGTGTGGCCTGCAGGCGGCGGATGGTCTGCAGTTCGCCCTGCAGTTCTGCATAGGGCGGGAAATTGAAATCGCGTTCGAGCAGGGTGGGGCGCGGGCCGATGCGTGCATAGGTACGCGCCAGCAGCGCCCAGACCGGATCGATCACCGCGCTGCCGTGGGTATCGATCTTCAGGTCGGGTGCCTCGTCCAGGTGCCCGGCCACGTGCAGGCAGACGATGCGCCGTGCAGGCAGGCCGGCGATGAAGGCATCGGCATCGTAGCCGTGGTTGCAGGCGTTGACGTAGACATTGTTGACGTCCAGCAGCAGGTCGCAGTCGGCTTCGGCAAGCACGGCATTGGTGAAGGCCAGTTCGTCCATCGCCGGCGCGGGTGCCAGGTAGTAGGACACGTTCTCCACTGCGATGCGACGGCCCAGCAGGTCCTGCACGCGGCTGATGCGCTGCGCGGTATGGCGCACGGCTTCGTCGGTAAAGGGAATCGGCAGCAGGTCGTACAGGTGGCCGTCGTCGCTGCAGTAGCTGAGGTGCTCGCTGTACAGCGGCACGCGGTGCTTTTCGAGGAACCGGCCGACCTGTTCCAGCAGCTGGGTATCCAGTGGTGCACTGCCGCCCAGCGACAGCGACAGGCCGTGGCAGCTCAGCGGATGGCGCTGCGCCAGTTCGGCCAGGGCATCACCGGCCGGGCCGCCGACATGGATCCAGTTCTCCGGTGCGCATTCGAGGAAGTCGAAGTCGCCTTCCGGGGCGTCACGCAGGTCCTGCAGCAGCGCCCGGCGCAGGCCCAACCCGGCGGCCGCCGCACGAAGCGGCGACCGCGGGTGGACGAGGCTGGCGCGGGCGTCAGTGCTTGCCACCGCACTTGCCTTCGCCGCACTTGCCTTCAGCCGACTTCGTGTCGCCGACCTTGGCCTTGGCGCCCGCTGCGCCGGCAGCCTTGCCCTTGTCGGCACCGCACTTGCCTTCGCCGCTCTTGCCGTCGGCGCCGCACTTGCCTTCGGCGTGCTTGGTCGCGTCAGCGGCCATCTTGTTATCGGCGGCTTTGGCATCGGTGCTGGCCTTGGCCGCCTGGCCGGCCACCAGGTAGCCCTGGGCGAGGTCGCTCATGCTCAGGGCCGAGGCACTGGCGGTCATGCCCAGGCCGGCGGCCAGGGCGGTAGCGGTCAGCAGGGACAGGGTCTTGTTGGAACTGCTCATCGGTCTTACTCCTGGGTGGTGGGCAGGTGCCCGGGGTGAATCGATGGTGCAGCGATCCTACTCAACGAATCCTCGCCAAGAACTCAAATTTTCGTGAGATTTGTTACAGAAGCATCCGGAAGGTCTGCGCCGGGCAAGCACGGCGCCCACAACGCGGGTGGAACACCGCAAAAAAAGAAAGGCCGCTGTCACAGGACAGCGGCCACCTTGGAGTCGACTCCGGTGTTGCAGTGCAGCGTCAGGGCTGGCCGGTGCTGGAGGTCTCGTCGCGCTTTTCACGCGGTGGCAGCGGCTGCTCGCCGTGCACCAGGAACCACACGTTCTCGGCGATGTTGGTGGCGTGATCGCCCACGCGCTCCAGGTTCTTGGCCATGAACAGCAGGTGGGTGCACGGGGTGATGTTGCGCGGGTCTTCCATCATGTAGGTGAGCAGCTCGCGGAACAGCGCGGTGTACTGGGCGTCCAGGCGGGCGTCGTCCTCGCGCAGTGCCAGCGCGGCCTCGGCATCGTTGTCGCGGTAGGCGGCGATGGCACGGCGCACCTGCTGCGCGGCCAGGCGGCCCAGCGCGCGCAGGCCCTGGATCTGCGGCAGCGGCGGCACCTTGCCCAGCGCGATCGAGCGCTTGGCCACGTTCGCTGCATAGTCGCCGATGCGCTCGATGTCGGCCGGGATGCGCAGGCCAGCCAGGATCTCGCGCAGGTCGCGCGCCATCGGCCCACGCAGCGCCAGGCGCATCACGTCGTGGCTGATCTGCTGCTCAAGCGCGTCGATCGCTTCGTCGTTGGCGATGATGCGATGGGCGGCGTTCTCGTCGCGCTTCTCGATCACGTCCATCGCCGCTTCGAGCTGGGCGACGGCCATCTCGCCCATGCGCACGATTTCGGCCACCAGGCGCTGCTGCTCCTCGTCGTAGCTCTTGACGATGTGGTCGTTGGGAAGGTTCATGGTTGTTCCGCTCTGTTGAGTCGAGCCATGCTCGACTGACGTTGTCTGGAGAGTCGAGCCACGCTCGACTGACGTTTCAGCCGAAGCGACCGGTGATGTAGTCCTCGGTCTGCCGCTGCGACGGCTGCGAGAAGATCACTTCGGTGCGGTCGTGCTCGATCAGGTCGCCCAGGTACATGAAGGCGGTGTAGTCGGACACGCGCGCAGCCTGCTGCATGTTGTGGGTGACGATCACGATCGTGTACTCGTGCTTGAGTTCTTCCACCAGCTGCTCGATGCGGCTGGTCGAGATCGGGTCCAGCGCCGAGGTCGGCTCGTCCAGCAGCAGCACCGACGGGCGCAGGGCGACGGCACGGGCGATGCACAGGCGCTGCTGCTGGCCACCGGACAGGCCCAGTGCGCTCTGCCCCAGCTTGTCCTTCACTTCGTCCCACAGCGCGCCCTGGCGCAGCGCCTGCTCGACGCGGTCTGCCATATCGGCCTTGCTCAGCTTCTCGTGGTGGCGGATGCCGTAGGCCACGTTCTCGAAGATGGTCATCGGGAACGGCACCGGCTTCTGGAACACCATGCCGACCTTGCTGCGCAGGCGGTTCATCGGGTACTTCGGCGACAGGATGTTCTCGCCGTCCAGCAGCACTTCACCGCGCGCCTCCAGCTTCGGGTACAGCGCATAGATGCGGTTGAAGATGCGCAGCAGCGTGGACTTGCCGCAACCGGAAGGACCGATCAGCGCGGTCACGCGCTTTTCCGGAATTTCCAGGTTGATGCCCTTCAGGGCGTGGAACTTGTCGTAGTAGAAGTCCAGTCCACGCGCAGCCAGCTTCACCGGCGACGGCGTGTGCAGGCTCTCGTGCGAGGACGGCACGGCGATGCGCTGCATCGGCACGGCGTTGGAAAGGTCGTTCATGGCGTTATCCACGGAAAGGTCAGTCATGGGAGATACGGTTGCGCAGCAGGATGCCGCGGGCGGCAAGGCTGACCAGCAGCACGAAGACAGTCAGCACCAGGGCACCGGCCCAGGCCAGTACCTGCCAGGATTCATACGGGCTGCCGGCGAACTGGTTCATCACCACCGGCACCGAAGCCATCGGCTGGAAGATGTTGTTGTTCCAGTACTGGTTGCCGAAGGCGGTGAACAGCAGCGGTGCGGTCTCGCCGGAGATGCGGGCCAGGGCCAGCAGGATGCCGGTGATGATGCCTGCCGACGCACTGCGGTACAGCACCTGCACGATCACCTTCCACTGCGGGATGCCCAGCGACAGGGCCGCTTCGCGCATCTGCGAGGGCACCAGGCGCAGCATTTCGTCGGTGGTGCGCACCACCACCGGCAGCACGATGAAGGCCAGCGACAGCGCACCGGCGAACGCCGAGAAGTTGCCGCCGGTCTGCATCACGTACAGCGTGTACACGAACAGGCCCAGCACGATGGACGGCGCCGACAGCAGGATGTCGTTGACGAAGCGGACCACGGTGCCGGCCTTGCGGGCGTTGCCATACTCGGC
>NZ_JBHHMJ010000575.1:0-560 GCF_042136455.1 Stenotrophomonas sp. 3diitr2024 | reverse complement strand
ATTCATATGTATTAGGTATTTTTCAAGGTAATACAGAACAACCGAAAAAAACTTGGGATTTGTATATAGACTCGTATCAGATAGTAAAAGATACATTTGAAAGATTTCATAATTTAATACCTCTACAATCCTTAGAGTTTTTATCCAAGAGGCTACTCAATAACTCAATATCAAATGTGGAAAGAAGACATGTTGAACATATACGGAGAAGAGTCAAAAGAGTTTTGAACGAGGTAGATAATGCTCTATATGATGATATCTTAACGAAATATAACATCTTTAATGCAGATACCCAGAGAAAGTGTGCATCTTTATTTAAGATTGTGTTGGCGGGTCAGAGTATTAACTTAAATGATAGAGATGTTCAACTTAATACTAAACAAAATGTAGTGTTAATTTTAGATGGTATTATTTATTCTTCAAGGAATGAGAGGTTTCATGGGGATTCGTTTCCGCAATTCTTAAGTAGTAAGGCTAAAATGTCAACTTTCGCTAGTGGATGATCGACAACTACGACAGCTTCACCTACAACCTCGTGCAGTACCTGCAGACGCTGGGCG
>NZ_JBHHMJ010000573.1:0-3446 GCF_042136455.1 Stenotrophomonas sp. 3diitr2024 | reverse complement strand
GCGCGCTCGGCAGCGGCTTTCTCGGCGGCGGCCCGGCGTGCAGCGGCGCGCCGCTCGGCTTCGGCCCGCGCGGCAGCGGCACGCAGGTTGGCCAGCAGCGTTTCCAGTGCTTTGGCGTCCTGGCCCAATGCCTGTTCCTTCTCGCGCTGGTCCTTGAAGCGCTCTTCCAGCGAGGCAACGGTCTTTGCGCGATCGCGGCGGTCCGCTTCCAGGGCGGCTGCCTGCTGTTTCTGGTCCTGCTGCGTCCCCTGCAGCTTCTGCTTGCGCTCGGCGATCTGCGCCTGCAGTGCTTCCAGTTCCTTCAGGTCGGCGGTCAGCGTGGTGATCCGCTGCGCACGCTCGCGCTGCAGGTAGCGATGGTAGGCCAGGGCGCGGTTGGCATCGGCCACCGTGTCTTGCGACAGCAGCAGCTTCAGCGGTGCGTGGTTGCCCAGCTGATACGCCGCGCGCAACAGCCCGGCCAGTTCGCGGTGCTGCTGGGCCAGGTTGCCCTGCAGCGTGCTGCGGCGCTGCTCGGCTTCGGCAAGGGCGCGGCCCTGCTCGCGCAGCGCGGCTTCCGTCTGCGCAAGGGCACGGCCTGTGCGGGCTACCTTCTCGTCGGCCTCGCGCAGTTGTTGCGATGCCTGCCCGCGCTGGCCCTCGATCTGCCGTCGCTCCTGCGCCACGCCCTTCAGTTCGGTTCGCAGTTTCTGCAGCTTGCGCTCGGTCTCGCGGGTGGTCTGCGCACCGCTGGGCAGCGGCAGGGCCAGCGCCAACGCCAGCCCCAGCAGCAGGCAGCGACCGCCGCGGACAGCGGCGATGTGATGTCGGCGTGATGGGAAGGCGTTGTCGCGCAAGGGCTTTCCAGTGACTTCAGGCAGTTGCGGGGGCTACCGGGGAATGGTGACATCTCCGCACGCGGCCTGCCAGCCGCACATCCATCGAGGTCGCCATGAAAACTCTTTCCATTCCGCTGCTGTTGGGCGTACTGCTGGCCACCGGGCCGGTCTGTGCGCAGGAGAACATCAGCAAGGTCAACGGCAGCATCAGCGCCGAACCCGGTCAACGCTACGGCAAGCTCGACACCGTCAACGGCGGCATCCGCGTCGGCGAAGGCGTCGAGACCGGCAGCATCGACACCGTCAACGGCGGGGTGAAGGTCGCCGACCGCGCGCGCACCGGCAAGATCGAAACGGTCAACGGCGGTGTGCGCCTGGGTCGTGAAGTGATCGCCAGTGGCGGCGTCAGCACCGTCAACGGCAGCATTTTCACTGATCGCGGCAGCCAGATCGAAGGCGGTGTCGAGACCGTCAATGGTGGCATCGGCCTGGTCGAAAGCCGCGTCGGCAAGGACGTGGAGACCGTCAATGGTGACATCACCGTCGGTATCGGTTCGCAGGTCACCGGCGGTGTGCATGTGCGCAAGCCGAACTTCAGTGTCTCGCTGACCGCCAGCCGCAAGCCGCGCGTGATCATCGGCCCGAATGCGGTGGTCAACGGCCCCCTGCAGTTCGAGCGCGAAGTGGTGCTGTACGTGCATCGCTCCGCTCGCATCGGCCCGGTGACCGGCGCCGAGCCAATTCCGTTCGACACCGAAACCGCCCCGGCGGACTGAACCCGCCGGACCTGCCGGTTCGGTGATACTCACTGTTACCGGTCGCGCATCAGGTGCGGCCGCCCTTTGTTCTCCAGGAATCGACGATGCCCCGCAAACTCCTCCTGTGCCTGGCCGCCGCGGCCGCGCTCAGTGCCTGCAAAGGCGAAAACACGCCCGCCGCCGCGCCGGCCACCGACACCGCTGCGGCGAAGCCGGCCGCTCATTCGTTCTCCCCGGAGATCAATGCCGGCGACTTCGCCGAGATGGTCAAGACGCTGGCCTCGGATGAGTTCGAAGGCCGCGCCCCGGGCAGCAAGGGTGAAGAGCTGACGGTCAACTACATCCGCGACCAGATGCAGCGCATCGGCCTGCAGCCCGGCAACGGCGACAGCTGGTTCCAGGATGTGCCGATGACCGAGACCACGGCCGACGAATCGACCGTGCTGAAGATCACCCAGGGCGGCAAGACCACCGAGCTGAAGTTCGGCACCGACATGGTGGTGGGGACTCGCACCGGCCAGGCCGAGGTGAAGGTCGATGCCAGCGACCTGGTGTTCGTCGGCTACGGCGTCGATGCACCGGAGCAGAAGTGGAACGATTACGCCGGCCAGGACTGGAAGGGCAAGACGGTCGTCATGTTCGTCAACGACCCGGGCTTCCATGTCGACGACGAGAAGCTGTTCGACGGCAAGCGCATGACCTACTACGGGCGCTGGACCTACAAGTTCGAGGAGGCCGCGCGCAAGGGCGCCGCTGCTGCACTGATCGTGCACGACACGGCCGGCGCATCCTACGGCTGGGACGTGGTGAAGAACTCCTGGGCGGGCCCGCAATACGACCTGCCGGCCAAGGATGACCCGGAAGCCCGTATTCCAGTGCAGGGCTGGCTGAGCGCCGAGGCGGCCAAGGCCCTGTTTGCCGGTGCCGGCCTGGACCTGGCGCAGGCCTACAAGGATGCCAGCAAGCGCGGCTTCAAGCCGGTACCGCTGAAGGCCACCGCAGCGGTCGACCTGAAAAGCCAGATCGCACAGAAGCAGTCCCGCAACGTGGTCGGCGTGCTGCCGGGCAGCAAGCGTGCCGACGAGGCCGTGCTGTACATGGCGCACTGGGACCACCTGGGCAAGCATGAGGGTGAAACCGGCGACAACATCTACAACGGTGCCGTCGACAACGCGACCGGCGTGGCCGGCATTCTCGAAGTGGCCGAAGCCATGGCGCACCAGGACCCGAAGCCGGAGCGTTCGGTGGTGTTCCTGGCCGTGACCCTGGAAGAATCCGGCCTGCTGGGTTCGAAGTACTACGTCGCCCATCCGACCTTCCCGCTGGACAAGATCGCCGGTGTGATCAACATCGATGCGATGTCGGTGGCCGGCCGTGCCAAGGACGTGACCGTCACCGGCTTCGGCAGCTCAGAGCTGGAGGACATCCTCAAGCCGTTGGCCGCCGCCCAGGACCGTACGCTGCACGGTGAGACCTCGGTGCAAAGCGGCTTCTACTTCCGCTCGGATCACTTCAACTTCGCCAAGGCCGGTGTGCCGGCCCTGTACGCCGATGGCGGCGAGGACCTGCGCGAGGGTGGCGTGGAAGCGGGCCGCAAGGCCGCGGCGGACTACGGCGCCAACCGCTACCATGGCCCGAAGGACGAGTTCGACGCGGCCACCTGGAAACTGGACGGCACCGTTGAAGACCTGCAGCTGATGTACGGCGTGGGCAAGGAACTGGCCGGTGGTGATCGTTGGCCGAACTGGTATGCAGGCAACCCGTTCAAGGCGGCCCGCGACGCGATGATGAAGGACAAGGCTTCGGCCAAGTAAAGTCGGGCTATGCTCGACTGAGCACTGTTGAGAGCAGAGCGGCGCCCCCCCGGGCG
>NZ_JBHHMJ010000551.1:0-4721 GCF_042136455.1 Stenotrophomonas sp. 3diitr2024 | reverse complement strand
CGGTTGCGGGGGACGCCGTGAATCCGTCCCTGGAGGCTCGGTCGCGCCATCCATGGCGCTCACGCCCCCGCAACCGGACCCACACCGCCTTCGACAATCCGTCGCAATCTGCAGTAGATCCACGCCATGCGTGGATGCTCTTCGATCAATCGTCGAATTACTCGATTTCGATGGAGATTCATCCACGCATGGTGTGGATCTACAATCCCGTCATGCCCTCCCCCGCCCTGCCCTGGAATGGCACGCTGCTGCTGGATGCTCACGTAGCCGTGTTGCAGGGGCGTGCCGGTGACAGCGATGTACACGCGCACTATGCCCATCAGCTGCTGTTGAGCGAAGCCACTCCCTGGCACGTCGAGATCGACGGTGTGCGCCAGCAGGGCCAACGGCTGTGGGTGCCGTCGTTCCGGCCGCACGCGATCCTGTCTGCACCGGACGCGGGCTGCACGGTGTTCCTTGAGCCGGCGCATGCCGACCTCGAACAGATCCAGCAGCATCTGTACGCGTTGCCCGGCACTGCGGCCGGGCTGCACCGCTGGCTGCCACGGCTGAGCCGCGCGCAGCCACTGGACCGGCGGGTAGAGGCGGCGCTGGCCCGCATCAGCCACTACCTGCCTGGCCCGGTGCCGGCTGCCGACATCGCCGGAGCCGCGCACCTGTCGACCAGCCAGCTGCACCGGCGTTTCCAGTCCGACCTGGCGGTGACCCTGCGCGGCTGGGTGCTGTGGCAGCGTTTGCGTACCGCGCTCGCGCACCACCTGCAGGGGCACAGTCTGACCGCCAGCGCGCATGCCGCCGGCTTCGCCGACCTGGCCCATCTCTCGCGCAGCCTGCGCCGCATGTTCGGCATCGGTGCCGCACAGCTGCAGGGCCTGCAGTTGCGCGCGACCTGACACGGCCGATCACCCACGCCTGCGCAGGCCTTCGGGCAGCTCCGGCACCTCGCCATGCGGCAGTTCACGAAACGGCGCCAGCAGCTGCCCCGCGTAATCGCGTGGATAGTCAGGTTGGCTGCCGATGCCGAGGTCGCGTTGCTGCAGTCGATAGCCCGGCGCATCGAAGGCGGTCCCCAGCAGGTGATCCCAGACGGTCAGGAACAGGCCGAAGTTGACGTCACCGGCGGTGCCGTAACGTATGTGATGGAAGCGATGCAGCGGTGCCCACGCCATCACCCGGCCCAGCACACCCGGGCGCATGTCCACGTTGGAGTGCTGCAGCAGCAGCTGGATGGCGATGGCAAACGCCAGCACCGCAGCCACCGGCATCGGCAGGCCCAACAGCAGCAGCGGCAGCACGCCGCCCACCGCTTCGGCGGCCTGGTGCAGTGGGTGTTTCATCAGCCCGTTGAAGCCATACATGCGGGTCACGCTGTGATGCACGGCATGCAGGCGCCATAGCCAGCCGATGCGATGGCTGGCGTAGTGCACCAGGGTGATGCCGAGATCGGCAGCGATGATCGCCACCAGTAGCTGCAGTGCGAACGGCCACTGCAGCGGCCAGACCTGCCACGGAATGATCGCCGCCAGCAGCGGCACCGCGGCGATCGATAGCAGGTTCAGGCTCTCGTTGACCAGCGCGTGCAGGGCATCACGCACACGGTCGCCGTGGTCGCGGTTGAACGCAGGGTCATACGGCCAGGCGCGCTCGGCGACGAACGAAACCGCAATGGCGATCGCCAGCAGGGCCAGCAGCCACAACGGATCGCCATGGCAGTGGCCGACCCAGACGACGGCAGTGGCGACGAATCCAAGCAGGAACAGCGGGGCATACAGGCGCAGGATCCAGTGTTTCATGGGCAACCCGGGAAATGAGGGGCCTGCATGCTGGCGCCACGTGCGGGTTGCCGGCTTGAACAAACGGCGCAACCCGCGCCCCCGCAGAGAGACTGCCCTGGCCCGCACCGCGTTTCCTGCATCCACGCATGGCGTGGATCTACAATGGCGCCCTCATCGCGCCCGGGACCGGCATGGATTCCTTCAACCTGATGCGTGCCTTCCGCCGCATCGTCGAACGCGGCGGGCTGGCCCGTGCCGCCGAAGACCTGGGCATGTCGCCCGCCGGGCTCAGCAAACAGCTGCGCACGCTGGAAGCGCATCTGGGCGTGGTACTGCTGCAGCGGACCACGCGGCGCATGAGCCTGACCGAAACCGGCCACGCCTATTACCGCGAATGCTGCCGCCTGCTCGACGAGCTGGAAGCGCTGGAACGCGGCATCGCCGAACAGCGCGGCGAGGTGGCCGGGCGCCTGCGCGTGAACGCGCCGCAGTCATTCGCACTGAGCACGCTGTCGCCGCTGCTGCCGCGCTTCCTGCAGCAGCATCCACAGTTGTCGCTGGACCTGGTGATGGAAGATCGCCTGCTCGATGCAGTCGGTGAGGGTTTCGATGTGTCGCTGCGGCTGCGTGCCGAGCTGGATGATTCACGCTTGGTGGCACGCCGGCTGGCCTCGCTGCAGCAGGTGCTGTGCGCGGCGCCGTCCTACCTGCGGCAGCATCCGGCACCGCAGGCAGTAGGGGATCTGCAGGCCCATAGCGTGCTGGCCTACAGCCTGTCCGACTCACCGGGCAGTTGGCCGCTGCTCGGCCCGGATGGCCAGGTGACGATCACCCTTCCGGCACGCGTGACCGTCAACAACAGCCTGCTGCTGCGTGACCTGCTGGTGGCGGGCATGGGCATCGGCGCCCTGCCTTCGTTCCTGGCCGCGCCGGCATTGGCGCGGGGCGAACTGCAGCAGGTGCTGCCCGACCACCGCTATCCGCCGCGCTTCGTGCATGCGGTCTACCCCACCTCGCGCCACCTGCAGCCCAAGGTGCGTGCCTTCATCGACTTCCTGCACGCCGAGCTGCCCGGCTGCGCCGGCCTGGATTCGTAACCGCCAGCGAAAACTGAGCTGTCCGCAGCGTGCTGTTTCGGCCACGCCGCGCTGCCTACTCTGCCGCCTCTCCTCTCACCGATGGCAGGCAGATGTCTCCCGTTCCTTCCCCCGCCACCGCAGCGCCGGTGGTCGATTTCTTCCACGACGTGGTCTGCGGCTGGTGCTTCGTGCTGGCCCCGCGCCTGCAGCAGGTCTCCGCCGAACTCGGCATCCAGGTGCGCCACCGCAGCTTCGTGCTGCAGGACTCGCGCGCGCAGATGGTCGAGGTGTTCGGCTCGATGGCGCGCGCCAAGGCGATCATCCTGCGCCACTGGACCGACTGCGCCGCGCATGAAGACATCGCGCGCATCGATATCGAAGGCATGCGCGCACAGGACTTCGAGTATCCGTCCGGCTGGCTCGGCGCACTGGCCTGCCAGACCGCAGGGCTGATCGGTGGCAATGATGCCCATGGCGCGATGTTCGACGCGGTGCAATGGGCGCACCTGCACCAGCACCGCAACATCGGCGATGCCGAAGTGCTGCTGGATATTGCCGAATCGCTGGGCCATCCACGTGGCGCCTTCGCTGACCACATGCGCAGCGACGCGGTGCGCCAGCGCGTGCAGGCCGATCGCGCCGAAGCTGCCGCGCTCGGCATCCGCTCCATCCCCACCGTGATCGGCGGCAACGGCCTGCGCCTGCAGACCCTGCCGCTCCCACACCTGCGCCAGGCCCTGGCGCCCCTGGTCGCGGCCTGAGCCGCCCCCTCCCCCACCCTGCAAGGAGATTTCCCCATGACCCCACGTACCCTGTCCACCGCGCTGGCCCTGCTGCTGGCCGCCACCGCCGCGTCCACCACCGTGTCCGCGCACGAACGCGTTCCCTCCGGCCAGCAGGTCGGCACCAGCCCGTGGGGGCCGAAGGACGAGATCGGCCGCCTCAACCTGATCACCGAAGCCTCGCGTGCGGCGATCCTGTCGCGGGTCAGCGGCGGCAAGGCCTATGACCTGGCCACCGACTACTACGTCGGCATGCCCAGCTGGCAGGATGCCGGCGACCCGCACTACCAGTTCTGGATGACCCACACCCCGCGCGGCACAGTGATGGACGATCCGATGGGCGTGGGCGAGGCCATGAACCTCACCCGCAGCTACACCGGCACCGCGTTCTCGATGTACAGCCACACCGGCACCCACATCGATGCGCTGAACCACTTCGGCATCCACGGGAAGATCTGGAACGGCTTTGAGGCCGACAAGCACCTCGGCGACCGCGGCTGGAATGTCACCGGCATCGAGAAATTCCCGCCGCTGATCGCGCGTGGCGTGCTGATCGACGTGGCCGGCGCCAAGGGCGTGGACATGCTGCCGGACAGCTACCGCGTCACCCGCCAGGACCTGAAGGATGCGCTGGCACGCCAGAAGGTGAAACTGCAGCAGGGTGACGTGGTGCTGATCCGCACCGGCCGCATGCGCCTGTTCGAGCAGCCCAGGGCCTACATGGCCAACCCGCCGGGCATGGGCCTGGACGCGGCACGCTTCCTGGTGGAAGACAGCGGCGCGATGATCGTCGGTGCCGACAACCTCAGCTTCGAGACCTTCCCCTCGGAGGTGCCCGACGATTACGTACCGCTGCACACCTACCTGCTGGCTCAGCAGGGTGCGCCGATCATCGAGCTGGTGGCGCTGGACGAACTGGCCCGCGACAAGGTCTACGAATTCGCCTTCATCGGCGGCCCGCTGAAGATCCGCGGTGGCGATGCCGCGCCGCTGCGCCCGGTGGCGCTGCCGGTGCGCCCGTAACCAGGGGCATCCCCGGGTAGCAACGGGCCATGCCGGGTGGGTGCCGACCTTGGTCGGCACCG
>NZ_JBHHMJ010000535.1:0-3933 GCF_042136455.1 Stenotrophomonas sp. 3diitr2024 | reverse complement strand
CCACCGACGGCGGCACCACTTCCGGGTACTCGCTGATCGGCAGGATGGGAATCGTGATCAGGCCTGCGGCGAAGATCACGATCGACAGCACAGCCGCGAAGATCGGCCTGTCGATGAAGAAACGGGAAAAGTCCATGGAGGAATTCCTGGGAAAGGCGTTCGGCGGGCAACAGCCACCCTGCCCCTCGCCGATACGACGAAGGCAGGGAAGGCTGCCGCTGGCGCCGGCAGCTAAGCGGGGACGCGGATCAGGAGACGGCGGATCAGTGGTTCAGTGCGGCGGTGGCATCGCGGCCCGGTGCCGGCACGGCCTGCGGCTGCATTGCCACGGCCTTGGCCTGCACCGGCATGCCCGGCATGAAGACCTTCTGCACGCCGTCGATGATCACCTTGTCTCCTGCCGCCAGGCCGTGCTCGACGATACGCAGGCCTTCAGCGGTGCGGCCAAGCTGGATGTCGCGGCGCTGGGCCTTGCCATCCTTGTCGACCACGTAGACGTACTTGCGGTCCTGGTCGGTCAGCACGGCCTTGTCGTCGATCAGCAGGGCCTGGAACTGGCCGCTGCCAAGCAGCTGCACGCGGGCGAACAGGCCCGGCGTGAACTGGCGATCGGCGTTGTCCAGCAGCGCACGGACGCGGATGGTCCCGGTACTGCGGGCCACCTGGTTGTCGAGGAAGTCGACCTTGCCCGTGTGCGGGTAGCCTTCTTCACCGGACAGGCCGACCTTCACCGGCAGCGCGCTGTCACGCTCGCTCGGGCGCTCGCCCTTGCGTGCCATCTGGGCGTAGCGCAGGAAGGTGCTTTCGTCAGCATCGAAGTAGACGAACACCGTGTCCAGCGAGACCAGCGTGGTCAGCACGCTGGCGCTGTCGCCGGCGGTGACCAGGTTGCCGGCGGTGACCATCGCGCGGCCGGCACGGCCGTCGATCGGTGCCCGTACCTTGGTGAACTCAAGATTGAGGCGGGCTGCATCCAATGCTGCCTGCGCGGCCTGCACGGCGGCGCCGGACTGGTCGGCAGCCGCACGGCGCTGCTCGGCGGTCTCGGTGGAGATCGCCTGCTGCTCGGACAGCCGCTTGGCGCGCTCGGACTCGCTGCGGGCCAGCGTGGCCTGGGTACGGGCGCGGGCCAGTTCGGCGGCCGCCCGATCGTACTCGGCCTGGTAACTGCGCGCGTCGATGGTGAAGAGCACTTCGCCCTTCTTCACTTCCTGGCCTTCGACGTAGTTGACCTTGTCGATGTAACCGGACACGCGCGGACGCAGTTCAACGCTCTGCACCGCTTCGACGCGGCCACTGAACTCGTCCCACTGGCTGACCTGCTTGACCAGTACCGGCGCGGCGCTGACCTGCGGCGGCGGCGGTGCACCGGCTTCTTCGGCATGGCCGCCGCTGCAGGCTGCAAGCACGGCCGCGGCGAGGATCGACACGCCGGCCATCGCAATGCGATGTCCGAAACGATGTGGGGTGGTATTGGGGGAAGTCATGGCATGCATCCGTACGGAGGGGTGGTACAGCTATATGGGAACGTGTTGCAAAAATCGGCGGCGAATACTGCGACCTCAACCATGGTCGAGGTCAAGCGATGCCTGCGGTGTCGCGCCACAGCGGAGGAACTTCCAGGTGCAGCAGGCCACGCGGCAATTCGGCATCGCTGCTGTCGCAGCGGACGATGGCGCGGTTGTCGCGGCACCCATCAAGCAGGGAGACCACACGACGACCGACCAGCAGCGAGCTGGGCCACTCGATGCAGGCATTGGCCGCGTTGGCCGGGGTACACACCGGGCTGCAGACTTCCAGCATCTGCGCGCGCACGCCCAGCGCCTGCGCTTCCTGGTGCACCACCTGCGCGTACATGCGCAGTGCGGCGGTGGTGATCGAGGTCTCGCCGTATCCCGCCCAGGGCTTGGCGTTGGCCGGGCTGCCGATCATCACGTAACGGCGCGCATGCACGTTGTCCTGCAACAGCGGCAGCAGGTGGCGCACGGCGTGCACGTGCGGCATCAGGTCGGCCTGCATCGCGCCCAGCAGCTCATCGCCGTTGCGGTCGATCACCCGGCCGCGACGGTAGGGGCCACCCATTGCCGCGATCACCGCCGCCAGCGGACGCGGGCGCTGCGCGATGCGCTCGGCCAACGCGCGTGCCGAGCCGTCGTCGCTGAGCGAGCCCAGCAGCGTCTCCAGTCCGGGCTCATCCGCGAACTGCTCATGCAGCGCGGCCAGCCGGCCCGGATCGCGGCCAACCACCAGCACCGGGCTGCCGGCTTCCAGCAACGCGCCGACCACGCCCTGGCCGACGGCACCGGTACCGCCAAGGACCAGGACTTCGGGCGTCAGTATCCCATTCACGGGACATTTCCTCCCAAATCCGGGATAGTCCCAATTCGACGCAGGCGGTCGCCCTTGTGCGGGACCAGGCGGATGGCACCGCCACGCTGCTGACGCATGGGCGCGGTAAACTCACGAAAGTCCTTGTGTACCAAGGAACTCGGACGGGCTTCGACGGTCATCGCCAGGTCCAGGGTGTTCTGGCCGGCGTTCCGGAGTCGGGCAAGAATGTTGCGCAGGCTCATGGCGGACGGGCTCCAATTAACGAATGGCGCCACGATAGACCTCAAACCTTTACTTGATTAGTCCTGATTAAGGGGAATAATCATCCCGCTCCCGGTCCAATCGTTCTGTCACGATTGTCCCATCCCCGACGTCCAGGATCCCCGACCATGTCCCACGATCTCAACGAGACGCTGATCTTCGTCAAAGTGGTCGAGCAAGGCAGCTTCATTGCCGCTGCCAAATCGCTCGGCCTGCCCAAGACCACGGTCAGCCGCAAAGTGCAGGAGCTGGAAACGCGCCTGGGCGCGCGCCTGCTGCACCGGACCACGCGCCGCCTCGGCCTGACCGAAGCCGGTTCGATCTACCACGAACATTGCCAGCGCATCGCACGCGAGCTTGAAGAGGCCGAAAGCGCGGTGAGCCAGCTGCAGTCCGGCCCGCGCGGCTGGCTGCGCTTCACTGTGCCCTACTCGATCGGCATCACCTGGATTGCGCCGCTGCTCGGCCAGTTCCATGCGCAGTATCCAGAGATCCGCCTGGACATGCACATGGGTAACGAGAAGCTGGACCTGATCGCCGGTGAAGCGGACCTGGCGCTGCGCGTGGGTGCCCTGCCCGATTCCAATCTGGTCGCGCGCAAGCTGGGCAGCCTGCGCACGCAGGTGTTCGCCAGTCCGGCCTACATTGAGCGCTATGGCGAACCGCTGCATCCGGAAGAGCTGCAGTTCCATCGCATCCTGGCAATGCGCAAGCCGTACCACACCGGCAATTCGCCGCGCTTCACCTGGCAGCTGGGCGAGAACGGCGGCGAGCTGCGCGATTTCCCGGTCACCCCGCTGATGACCGCCAACGACATGTTTGCGTTGAATGGTGCATTGGTCTGTGGCGAAGGCCTGCTGCTGACCGGTGATGTGATGGCCAAGCCGTTCGTCGAATCGGGCATGGTGCGCCGCGTGCTGGCCGGCTGGACCGGCCCGGAAGTGGACTTCAATGCCGTGTTCGCCGGCGGCCGCCTGGTCTCGCCGAAGGTGCGTGCGTTTGTCGACTTCCTGGTCGAGAAGCTCAACTTCGATGCCAACTACATGCTGGCGCAGTGCCCCGGCGCGAAGCTGGCACAGCAGCAGAAGGCACAGGAAGATGCCGCGCTGGAAAGCAGTGGCAAGCGGATCCTGGAGAAGGTGGCCGCTTCGGCGGCGTAGCCGTATTTTGTGGAGGCTTCGGAGAAGCCGCGAACGGGAACGCTGTCGGTGGTGGCGGTTGCATCGGCGGCGCTGATCCTGCCGTCGGCGGCAGTGCTGCTGGCGGTGCTGGCGCTGCTGATCGCCTTCGGTGTGCCGTGGCTGGGCGTGCGTGGCCACGATGAGGAAGAAGCCGACCGCG
>NZ_JBHHMJ010000527.1:0-1605 GCF_042136455.1 Stenotrophomonas sp. 3diitr2024 | reverse complement strand
CGCCGAATCCACCACCACCGCCGAATCCACCACCACCGCCGAAGCCGCCTCCCCCGCCCCAGCTGCCACCGCCCCAGCCACCACCGCCGGCAAAGCGCCCCGGATGGCCGGACAGCATCGCCACGATCAGGCCAACCACGCCGGCCAGGCCACTGGCCAGCAGGGTGGAGGTGAACAGGAACGCCGCCACGGCTGCGCCAGCGCCGCCGAGCAGGCCACGCAGCGGGCGCGGCACGCGCGCGAACACGCCGCGCAGGATGCTGCCGGCGAACACACCGATGAACAGCGCCAGAAACCAGGCATCGCCGCCGCCACCCGGCTCGCGCCCACGATGGCCACTGACCGGTGCCGGCAGCGTTTCGCCATCGATCAGCTTGACCAGCACGGCGGTGGCATCGGTGATGCCCCCGGCGTAGTCGCCGGCGCGGAAACGCGGCACCAGGTATTCCTGGATGACCCGGTTGGCGATGGCATCGGGAATCGCGCCCTCCAGGCCGTAACCCGGCTCGATCCGCACGCGCCGGTCGTCCTTGGCCACCACCAGCAGCACGCCGTCATCGACGCCCTTGCGGCCGATCTGCCACTGGTCGAAGACCCGCGTGGTGTACTGCGCGATGTCCTCCGGCTGGGTGGTGGGTACCACCAGCACCTGCAGCTGGCTGCCCTTGCGCTGCTGCAGGTCCAGCGCCTGCTGCACCAGCGCCTGCTTCTGCGCGGCATCCAGCGTGCCGGTGGTGTCGACCACCGGCGAATCCAGCGCCGGAATCGGCGCCAGCTGCTGAGCCTGTGCCGCCAGCGGCAGCCACAGCAGCAGGGCCAGCAGCGCAGTGGCCAGGCGCATCGGTCAGTGGCCCGGCTGCGGTGCCGGCTGCTGCTGCGGCGCGTTGCCGAAATCCACCGCCGGTGCGTTGGAGATCTGCGCTTCGTTGTCAACGGTGAAGTTCGGCTTGGTCTTGTAGCCGAAGATCTTGGCGGTGATCACCTGCGGGAACGAGCGGATGTAGGTGTTGTAGTCCTGCACCTGCTGGATGTAGCGGCCGCGGGCAACGGTGATGCGGTTCTCGGTGCCTTCCAGCTGGGCCTGCAGGTCGCGGAAGTTCTGGTCGGACTTCAGCACCGGATAGTTCTCGGTCACCACCAGCAGCCGCGACAGCGCGCTGCCGAGTTCACCCTGGGCCTGCTGGAACTGCTTGAGCGAGGCTTCGTCATCGGCGTTGACGTTGATCTGGCCGACACGCGAGCGGGCGTTGGTGACTTCGGTCAGCACGCGCTCTTCCTGGCTGGCGAAACCTTTGACGGTCTGCACCAGGTTGGGCACCAGGTCGGCGCGGCGCTTGTACTGGTTGAGCACTTCGGACCAGCTGGCCTTGACCGCCTCATCCTTCTGCTGGATGGCGTTGTAGCCGCAGCCGGACAACAGGGAGGCCAGCAGCATCAGGGGCAGGACACGGGTGAACAGGCGCATGGCGGGGGTTCCGGGTGGGCTTGGCGCCGAGCATGCCATGGTTCGGGTGAAAGACCGGCCATCGGGCGCCGCCCCCTCCGCGGTGTGGTCCAGCCAGCTCGGGGATGGGCCGGGGGGGGGGGGGGGGGGGGGGGGGGGGG
>NZ_JBHHMJ010000524.1:0-6259 GCF_042136455.1 Stenotrophomonas sp. 3diitr2024 | reverse complement strand
TCCGATCCCTTTGCCGAGGCAAAGGGATCGGACCCCAGGGGATCAATCATTCGCCGCAGACAATTCCTGTCCACGCACCTGCGCGGCGCGCAGTGCCTTGTCCACCAGTGCCTCGAAGCCGCCAGCCTGGAAGCTCTCGATCGCGGCCTGGGTAGTGCCATTGGGTGACGTCACGCGGCGGCGCAGTTCTGCGGGGCTCTCACCGGCCTCATCCAGCATGCGCGAGGCGCCCAGCAGGGTCTGCACCACCAGCGTGCGCGCGGCGTCGGCCGGCAGGCCCTGGGCAATACCCGCCGCTTCCATCGCTTCGGCCAGCAGGAACACGTAGGCTGGTCCGCTGCCGGACACGGCAGTCACCGAATCCATCAGCGCCTCACTATCGATCCACACCGTGCGCCCGGCACTGGCCAGCACCTGTTCGGCCTGCGCGTGCTGCTGCGCATCCACCGATGCAGTGGCATACAGGCCGGTCACGCCGGCGCCGAGCAGAGCGGGGGTATTGGGCATCGCACGCACCACCGGCAGGTTGCCACCCAGCCAGCGTTCCAGCTGCGCGCTGGTGATGCCGGCGGCGATCGACACCACCAGCGGCCGGTTTGCCTGGGCCAGTGCCAGCAGCGACTGACAGACCTCACGCAGCACCTGCGGCTTCACCGCCAGCAACCAGGTGCCGCCCTGTGCGGCGGCATCGGTGGCGTTGTCGTGCACCTGCACGCCGAAGTCGGCAGCCAGCGACTCGCGCAGCGCTGCAACCGGTTCGGCCACATGGATGTGTGCGGCCGGCACGCCCTGGCGGATCAGGCCGGCAATCAGGCTGCGCGCCATGTTGCCGCCGCCGATGAAGGTGATGGAATCAGCTGCCATGGATGTCTCCTTGGAAAATCAGGCCGGTCGCGCGCGCGCGCCGAACAGGGCGGTGCCGATGCGCACCAGGGTGGCACCCTCGGCGATGGCTTCGGCGTAGTCGCTGCTCATGCCCATCGACAGCGTGTCGACCTGTGCATGCTGGGCGGCCAGCGACTGGAAGAGTGTGCGCATGCGCACGAACGCATCCCGACGGCGCTCGGCCTCGGGCCACGGCGCGGGAATCGCCATCAGGCCACGCAGGCGCAGGGTGGGCTCGGCGGCAATCGCCGCGGCCAGCCCCTCGACATCCTCCGGTGCACAGCCGTGCTTGCTGGATTCATCGTCGATGTTGACCTGGATCAGCACGTTCAGCGGGCCGCGTGCGGCCGGGCGATGGCGCGCCAGCGCCGTTACCAGCTTGGGCCGGTCCACGCTCTGCACCCAGTCGAAATGGGTGGCCACCGCCTCGGCCTTGTTCGACTGCAGGTGGCCGATCAGATGCCACTCCAGCGCCAGGTGCTGCAGCGCCTGCATCTTGGCCTGCGCTTCCTGCACATAGTTCTCGCCGAAGGCCTGCTGGCCCTGTGCGGCCAGCGCAGCCACGGCCTCGGCCGGTTGGGTCTTGGAAACGGCCAGCAGGCGCGGATCGGGCCGGCCGGCCGCCTCGGCGGCGGCATGCAGGTTGCTCAGGATCTGGGGCAGGGGAGTGGCCACGTAACGCGTTCCGTTGAATCAGGAGGCTATACTGCCGTCCGGGGAAAGATCCTTCCAGTCGAAGCCGTTATTGGGGAGTAGCCGCTCATGGATATCGCCGAACTGCTGGCGTTTTCCGTAAAGAACAAAGCGTCCGACCTGCACCTGTCTGCAGGCCTGCCGCCGATGATCCGCGTGGACGGCGACGTTCGCCGGATCAACATCCCGGCCCTGGACCACAAGCAGGTCCACGCGCTGGTGTACGACATCATGTCCGACAAGCAGCGCCGCGATTACGAGGAATTCCTCGAAGTGGACTTCTCCTTCGAGATTCCGTCGCTGGCGCGCTTCCGTGTGAACGCGTTCAACCAGAACCGTGGCGCCGGTGCGGTGTTCCGTACCATTCCGTCCGAGGTGCTCACCCTTGAGGACCTGGCCTGCCCGCCGTTGTTCCGCGAAGTGATCCAGCAGCCGCAGGGCCTGATCCTGGTGACTGGTCCGACCGGCTCGGGCAAGTCGACCACGCTGGCGGCGATGATCGACTACATCAACAAGAACGAATACGGCCACATCCTCACCGTCGAGGATCCGATCGAATTCGTGCACACCTCGCAGAAGTGCCTGATCAACCAGCGCGAAGTGCACCGTGACACGCATGGCTTCAACGAAGCACTGCGCTCGGCACTGCGTGAGGACCCGGACATCATCCTGGTCGGCGAACTCCGCGACCTGGAAACCATCCGCCTGGCACTGACCGCCGCGGAAACCGGCCACCTGGTGTTCGGCACCCTGCACACCAGCTCGGCGGCCAAGACCATCGACCGTATCATCGACGTGTTCCCGGCCGGCGAAAAGCCGATGGTGCGTTCGATGTTGTCCGAGTCGCTGCGTGCGGTGATCTCGCAGGCACTGCTGAAGAAGGTCGGTGGCGGCCGTACCGCAGCGTGGGAAATCATGGTCGGCACCCCGGCCATCCGCAACCTGATCCGCGAGGACAAGGTGGCGCAGATGTACTCGGCCATCCAGACTGGCCAGCAGTACGGCATGATGACCCTGGACCAGCATCTGCAGGACCTGGTCAAGCGCAGCCTGATCACCCGCAACCAGGCCCGCGAGTACGCCAAGGACAAGCGCCTGTTCGAGTAAGGCGGGACAGCGACGGGCGGCGCGCGCAATGGCGCGGCCGCTCCGTGTTGTTTCCTCCACCGACCGTTACCTGGTAAACCGCTTTCCGGGAGCCCGCCGTGAACACCACCGCGACCACCATCGATTTCACTTCGTTCCTCAAGCTGATGGCGCACCAGCGCGCCTCGGACCTGTTCATCACCGCCGGCATGCCACCGGCGATGAAGGTCAACGGCAAGATCTCGCCGATCACGCAGACGCCACTGACGCCGCAGCAGAGCCGCGACCTGGTCCTCAACGTGATGACCCCGGCACAGCGCGAGGAATTCGAGAAGACCCACGAATGCAACTTCGCCATCGGCCTGTCCGGTGTCGGCCGTTTCCGCGTGAGCTGCTTCTACCAGCGCAACCAGGTCGGCATGGTGCTGCGCCGCATCGAGACGCGCATTCCGACCGTGGAAGAGCTGAGCCTGCCGCCGATCATCAAGACGCTTGCGATGACCAAGCGCGGCATCATCCTGTTCGTCGGTGCTACCGGTACCGGTAAATCGACTTCGCTGGCGGCGATGATCGGTTACCGCAACCAGAACTCGACCGGCCACATCATCACCATCGAAGACCCGATCGAATTCGTGCACAAGCACGAGGGCTGCATCATCACCCAGCGCGAAGTCGGCATCGATACCGACAGCTGGGAAGCCGCGCTGAAGAACACCCTGCGCCAGGCGCCGGACGTGATCATGATCGGCGAGGTGCGTACCCGCGAAGGCATGGACCACGCCATCGCGTTCGCCGAAACCGGCCACCTGGTGCTGGCCACGCTGCATGCCAACAATGCCAACCAGGCGATGGACCGCATCGTCAACTTCTTCCCGGAAGACCGCCGCAACCAGCTGTTGATGGACCTGTCGCTGAACCTCAAGGGCGTGGTCGCGCAGCAGCTGGTGCCGTCGCCCGATGGCCGCTCGCGCAAGGTGGCGATGGAGATCCTGCTGGGCACGCCACTGGTACAGGACTACATCCGCGACGGCGAGATCCACAAGTTGAAGGAAGTGATGAAGGACTCGGTCCAGCTGGGCATGAAGACCTTCGACCAGAGCCTGTTCGAGCTGTACCAGGCCGGCGAGATCAGCTACGAGGACGCGCTGCGTTACGCCGATTCGCAGAACGAGGTGCGCCTGCGCATCAAGCTCAGCCAGGGCGGCGACGCGCGCACCCTGTCGCAGGGGCTGGATGGGGTGGAGATCTCCGAAATCCGCTGACCTGGCCGGCAACGGTCATGACCGGATTGATGAATTCCAGTCATGACCGACTGCGGTCCAACCGGCTCAATCCATCGCCGCTGCAGGCGTATCGTCAGCACTCCCCCTCTGGAGTACGACGATGCAGACACGTGAACTCGGCCGCAGCGGCCTGAAGGTTTCCGCTCTGGGCCTGGGTTGCATGGGCCTGACCCATGCCTACGGCCAGCCGGTCGAACCGAGCCAGGGCATCGCCCTGCTGCACGCTGCCGTCGAGCGCGGCGTGACCTTCTTCGACACCGCCGAGGTGTACGGCCCGTACACCAACGAAGACCTGCTCGGCCAGGCCTTGGCGCCCTACCGCGACAGGCTGGTGATCGCCACCAAGTTTGGTTTCAAGGACGCGCGCACCGATGCCGGCCTGGATAGCCGCCCGGAGAACATCCGTGCCGTGGCCGAAGCCAGCCTCAAGCGCCTGCGTACCGACCATATCGATCTGTTCTACCAGCACCGCGTCGACCCGAACGTGCCGATCGAGGATGTGGCCGGCACCGTGCGCGACCTGATCGCCGAGGGCAAGGTCGGCCACTTCGGCCTGTCCGAGGCCAGTGCTGCCACCGTGCGTCGCGCGCATGCCGTGCAGCCGGTCGCCGCCGTGCAGAGTGAGTATTCGCTGTGGTGGCGCGAGCCGGAGCGTGAGCTGCTGCCGACGCTGCAGGAGCTGGGCATCGGCTTCGTGCCGTTCAGCCCGCTGGGCCGCGGCTTCCTGACCGGTGCGATCAACGCCGATACCACCTTCGACGCCAACGACTTCCGCAATACCGTGCCGCGTTTCGAAGTGGAGGCGCGCCGCGCCAACCAGGCGTTGGTGGATCGCATCAGCACGATTGCGGCAGCGCGCGGTGCGACGCCTGCGCAGGTCGCACTGGCCTGGCTGCTCGCGCAGGCACCGTGGATCGTGCCGATTCCGGGCACCACCAAGGTTCATCGCCTGGAAGAAAACCTGGGCGCGGCCGACCTGCAGCTGGCGCCGGAAGAACTGCAACGCATCGCGCAGGCGCTGGACGAAGTGTCGATCGTTGGCGAGCGCTACAACCCGCAGCGTGCGGCACAGGCCAAGGGCTGACCAGCCGGTGAGTGCGGACCGTTGGTGGTGGGGGCGGACCGTTGGTGGTGGGTGCGGACCGTTGGTCCGCACTCCTTAACCCTCACCCCATCGGCCCGCGCAGCGCGTCAAGCACCGTCCGCATCGCCACGGTCACGTGGCGGCGCGAAGGGTAATACGCGTAGTAACCATCGAAGTGCGGGCACCAGTCGTCCAGCACTGATTGCAGCCGTCCATCGTCCAGCATCGGCTGCACCTGGTCTTGCGGCAGCCAGGCCAATCCGCTGCCGGCCAGCGCAGCGGTGCGGGTCATGCCCATGGTGTTGAACGTCCACTGGCCGCTCACGCGCACGCTCAGTTCATTGCCGTCCTGGCCGAAATCCCACGGCATCAGCCCACCATGCGTAGGCAGCCGCAGGGTCACGCAGTTGTGCCCGGCCAGGTCGTCCGGATGCCGCGGCACCGCGTGCTGGCGGAAGTAGCTGGGCGCCCCGACCACGCGCATGCGCAGTGGCGGGCTGATCGGTACGGCGATCATGTCGCGCGCCAGCCGCTCGCCCAGGCGGATGCCGATGTCGTAGCGCTCGGCCACGATGTCGGCCAACCCGTAGTCGGCCGCCAGTTCCACCTTCAAATCCGGATACTGCCGCAGCAACGGCGCCAGCCTGGGCCAGGCGATGTACTCGGCGGCGTGGCCGGTGGCATTGATGCGGATGGTGCCGGCCGGGCGTTCACGGTACTCGGCCAGCGCGGCCAGCCCGTCCTCGATCTCGGCCAGGCGCGGGGCCAGGGTATCGAGCAGGCGGGCACCGGCTTCGGTGGTCGAGACGCTGCGGGTGGTGCGGGTCAGCAGGCGCACGCCCAGGCGCTGCTCCAGTCCGCGCATGGCATGGCTGAGCGCGGACTGGGACACGCCCAGCTGGGCGGCAGCCTTGGTGAAGCTGCCCTCGCGGGCAACGTGGACAAAGGCCTGCAGATCGTTGAGATTTTCGCGGGGCATGCGGGAATGATACGGCCGGGCTGCGCCCGGCACCTGCTTCAAGCCAAGGCAACGTCAACGTCAAATGCGTGCATTCCGTGGGATGGCGGGGTGGGTCCGGTTGAGGGGGCGCCGTAAATACATGTAGCAACTGTGTTGACGGAGGGGCCTGGCCCCTCCATGAGACGGGCACGGTAGTGCCGGCCGCTGGCCGGCAGCCTTTTGGGGCACGCGCAGGCTGGCTTCAGGCGGGGATCGATCCGCCTTGAG
>NZ_JBHHMJ010000506.1:0-329 GCF_042136455.1 Stenotrophomonas sp. 3diitr2024 | reverse complement strand
ACGCGGCCGGCGCCGAGGATGCCGGCGCAGTTCATCGCCACGTTCAGGCCGCCGAGGAAATCGTGGGCCTGGTCGATGGCTGCCGAGACGGCCGCTTCATCGCTGACGTTGACGTTGATCGTCTGGTAGGTGGTGGAGTGGGTGCCGGCGCTGGCGAATGCGGTTTCCCAGTTCCAGTCGCCCCGGTTGCCACGCGCACCGGCCAGCACGCGGTAGCTCTTGCTCATCTTGCGGCCATCCAGGCCCGCCAGCGTTGCCACCTGCTCATCGATCACCACGTCCGGCAGCGGGAAGTACTCCTTGCCGTACACGTGGTTGAAGCGCTGGGC